>PNOB01000005.1 GCA_013824585.1 Desulfobacterium sp.
TTTTAGATCACAGTGGATATTGGAGACCAGGTGCATCACATGGGAATACCGTTCCACGATCATAAGGTCGGTAACCTGCACGGTTCCGATTTCAGCGATCCGTCCTAGATCGTTTCTTCCCAGATCAACAAGCATTAAATGTTCGGCGCGCTCCTTTTCATCTTTTAATAATTCATCTGCCAGGGCTCTGTCTTCCTGTTCATTTTTTCCTCTGGGACGGGTTCCGGCGATGGGTCTGAGTGTGGCGACTCCGTTTTCAAGTCTTACCATGGTTTCAGGAGATGAGCCGACAAGGGCAAGATTGCCAAGATCCATGAAATACATATATGGAGAAGGATTGATATACCGCTGTGCCCGATACAGACTCCACAGATCCGGAGGGGGATCGCAGAGAAAGGGTTGTGAGATCACAGCCTGAATAATATCACCGGCTTTGATGTATTCCTTTGTTTTTTCAACGTGGGTGCGAAATTGCTGTTCCTCAATCATTGGTGAAAGATGATACCGGCTCTTCTGCTGTTCAATCTTTTTTTCACGGATCGGGCTTTTCATGATAGAGAGCATGCTGCTGATTCGTTGGAAAGCCTTGTCATATGTCTGATCCGGGGATTCTGTTGAATCCTTGGTAAAGGTGATGACCATGGCCTTGAGTGTATTTTGTATGTTATCGAAAATAATGACTTCATCCGGGATTATAAAATGTGCCATTGGTTTGCTTTTTGGCCATTGATTCGGGATTTTTTCAAAAAAGGAAACCATTTCATAGGTGAGGTAACCGACCATTCCTCCCCAGAATCGGGGTAAATCATTGATGATGGCAGGGGTATAGGATTTCATGAGATTCCGCAACACGGAAAGTGGCTTTCCATGATGAAGGATCTTTTCTGTCTCCTGGTTCTGAATAATCTCAACGTGATCCGAAAAGATCCGGATATGGGACCGGGCAGAGGTCCCCAGAAAACTGTACCGGCCCCACCGCTCGCCGCCTTCAACGCTTTCAAACAGGAAGACCGGGCCCTTCCCATGGAATTTATTCAGAAGGGAAACCGGTGTTTCCGTGTCGGCCAATATTTCCATGCAGACCGGAATCACATTGTATTGGTTTGACAATTGACAGTATGTTTCTTTATCCGGAAATTTATTCAGCAACATGATCAACTCCTCCATAAATAGAAAAAGGGGTCGCGGTGTTTCCCACGGCCCCTAAAAATGAAAAACCGTGGCATTTCTTGGAAGTGCTCACGGATTTAGATCTTTACTTATCTTATTTCTCTCAGACTGATATCGTCCCGCAGGCAAGCTTCCTGAAGCAGGTACGCCACCACCAGTAAAAACAGGTTACGGTTATGTTACGGTTATGTTTCATTTTGTACAATTGCCTTTTTCTTTGATGATAAACCATTACCCTCAGGCAGGAACATCTGTCAAGTCTTTTTTTAAAAGGGTTTCAAACACATGAGAATTATGGTAATGGTGGATCAGGATGAAATTTCAACCGTCAGAGGCAACCCTCTATCATCTAATAAACAGATCACTAATATAAATATTTCTGTCGGATTTGATACGATAATGACATACAGGAACAGTCAGATGCCTTTTTTACAGCATGTTCAGAATCTGTTTGCCGGTCTTGGAAAGCGTCCCATAGGATGGATCCGTGAGTTGGGAGCTGTGGCTATTTTTTTTATGAATGGACTGGTTTTTATTTTTTCCTATCCGTTTCAGATCCGGAAAATAGTCGATCAGATCCATTTTATCGGTGCCAAATCGCTGTTTGTTATCACGCTGACAGGGGCTTTCACAGGCATGGTTCTGGGATTGCAGGGGTATTATACACTGGTCAAGTTCGGCTCGGAAGGGCTTTTGGGCGTTGTGGTGTCCTTAACCCTGATTCGTGAGCTCGGACCGGTATTTACGGCGATCATGATCGTCGGCAGGGCAGGATCAGCAATGGCGGCTGAAATCGGCATAATGAGGATATCCGAGCAGGTTGATGCGCTGCAAACCATGGACATCAATCCCATCCGGTTTATCGTAAGCCCAAAGGTTGCGGCGGCAATCATCAGCTTTCCTTTACTGACAGCGGTTTTTGATGTTGTTGGAATCTATGGGGGATACCTGACCGGCTGCGTGCTTCTGGGGATCAATCCAGGCGCTTATTTTTCAAGGATTGAGTTGAATGTCATGATGGATGACATCATGGGCGGATTTGTTAAATCCATTGTGTTTGCAGTTGTGGTCGTGACCATTTGCTGCTATCAGGGATATTTTGTTCATATGCGGGAAGAGGGTTTTGGCGCAAGGGGCGTCAGCATGGCCACGACATCTGCAGTCGTGATTTCCAGCGTGCTGATTCTCGTTGTTGATTATGTGTTGACCTCATTTTTATTGTAAGGAATCATGGCGACTCCACTGATACAGTTTGAGAAGGTTGAAAAAGCCTTTGGATCCAACCGTATTTTAAAGCAAGTGGATATACAGCTTTTCCAGGGTGAGATCACGGCCATCATTGGGAAAAGCGGTATGGGCAAGAGTGTTCTGCTCAGACATATCATCGGGCTGCTGCGACCGGATTCCGGCAGGGTATTGTTCCAGGGACGGCCCTTGTTGAAAATGAAACGGGAGGAACAGCGCGTATTCAGGGAAAAAGTAAGTTATGTTTTTCAGGGAAATGCGTTGTTTGATTCCATGACTGTGTTTGAAAATGTTGCTATGCCCCTTGTTGAGAAAACCAAGCTGTCCAAAAAAGAGATTCACGATAAGGTCCGGGAAAAATTGGAACAGCTTGAGCTTTTTAAAGTGGATGACCAATATCCGTCACAGATTTCCGGCGGCATGAAAAAACGGGTGGCATTGGCCAGGGCATTGGTGACGGATCCTGAGATTATTTTATTTGATGAACCCACCACGGGTCTTGATCCGATCCGTAAACATGCTGTTCATCACATGATATCCGACTATCAGAAACGATTTGGATTTACCGGTATTATCGTGAGTCATGCCATTCCGGATATCTTTTACATTTCTCAGCGGATTCTCATGCTGGATGAAGGAAATATTATTTTTGACGGCACACCCGGGGAAATTCAAAACGAGAAGAACCCGATTGTCCAGGAATTTATCAAGGGACTGGGAAGCGGTCAGGATCATGTAAATGGAATGGCGCTTCAGCAGACTCAGGGTGAAAAACGGTTTCATGAGGAGATGGATCGGCTTGAGCGGTATGATATTCCATTTTCCATTATCCTGCTGACCATTGAGAATATGGATGAGATCAGTCTTCGTATCGGACATATGGCAGCCCAGACTGTAATGAAAGATTTTTCCACCCATGTTCAGAAACACCTCCGGATTATAGACTCCTGTTCCCGGTTTGAGTTGAGTAAACTGATGGTCATTCTTTCCGGCAGTAATCTGGAAAGGGCAAAGATCGTTTGCACCAGGCTTTCCATCGAATTGAGCAGAGCTGAGGTCGCCGGTGATCATCCTTTTCCTGATTTCTGTTTTTTCATCTCAGCCGGCTTTATCGGAGTCGGGAAGGGGGATCAACTGGCGAACCTGATTGCGAGTGCTGAGCAAAAGCAGGATATGCGATATGAGTTCCGGGTCTGTTAGATCATGTCTGACCGGAATCGAAGATTGCCGGGTGAACATAGTAGGATTTGTCTGTCAAAGAGAAGAAATAAGGATTCCCGTTGTGGAGGAAACATGAAAAAATCTTCAGTCGAAATTTCGGTTGGTTTGTTTGTTCTTGCCGGAATCATCTGTGTGGGGTATTTGGCCATTAAACTTGGCAAAATGGAAATTATCGGGGAAAATACCTATACACTGTATGGTCAATTTGAATCTGTCACTGGTTTGACCAAAGGAGCCAGTGTTGAAATTGCAGGTGTCCAGGTAGGTCAGGTTGCAAATATCCATCTTGATCATGAGTCACAGGAAGCGGTCGTGACCATGAAAATCGAAAAAGAGGTCAAGCTGAGCGATGATGTGATTGCTTCTTTAAAGACAGCGGGATTGATCGGGGATAAATTTATCAAACTTACCCCGGGTGCTTCGGATATTGTTCTGAAGGACGGAGACAGGATAACAGAGACTGAGTCTGGTGTGGATATAGAGGAATTGATCAGCAAATATGTGTTTGGAGGGGTTTGATAGAACAGCCTGAAGTGAATGGAATGATAATTATGGAGGTGTTATGAAATATGCGGCCCGGTTGATTTTAATTCTTGGTTGTTTCATCTATGTATCCCCATTGTTTGCAGCAGAGCCCATGGAAGACCTCAGGGGCCCGGTAGAAAAGGTAATCCAGATCCTGCAGGATCCGAAATACAAAGACAAGACACAAGGCGAGGCCCAACGAATCGAGATCATGGCCGTGATCCGGGAAATTTTTAATTTCCAGGAGATTTCAAAACGAACCATCTCCCGCCAATGGAAAAAGTTTACAAAAGAACAGCAGCAAGAGTTTCAGGATACATTCGCTGATTTTCTGGGTCATACCTATTATCAGAAAGTCAGGGATGCCTATCAGGGAGAGAAGGTTGTCTTTTTATCACAGGAGCATTTAGAAAACGGCAAAGCGGTTGTGAAAACCAATATCCCGAGACAGAACGACGCGATTCCTCTGGATTATAAAATGTTAAATGGGAAAAACGGTTGGCGTATTTATGATGTTGTCATCGAAGGCGTTAGTCTGGTGAATAATTATCGAACCCAATTCAGTAAAATACTAGGCAAGGAAACTCCAGATCAGCTCATTGCCCGGTTGAAAAAGAAAATATCGGAACAGAAAAAGCAGGACGCTTCGACTTGATTCATGATTTCCATAAGATAGGGATGAAAAGGGTATTCCTGTTTTTCTTGATGGCATGTTTTTGGTTTTTCAGTGAAGTAAACACCTCTTTTGCCCAATCGGATTATCCATCAAAATCCACCATACACACGTCATCCGCTCAGAAACATTCTGAACCCATCGATGATCCGGTCAATACCGTTGGAAACAATGAAAACATGGCGGATGATGAGGAGTATGATGACGAAGAGGATTTTTCAGAAGAGGATGAGACAGCAGTCGAAATACCGGACCCGCTGGAGCCCTGGAACATGTTGATGTACCAGTTTAACGACAGGCTGTACTTCTGGGTATTGAAACCTGTCAGCCAGGGATACGGGTATGTGATGCCGTCGATGGTGCGTAAGGGTATATGGAATTTTTTTACAAACCTTGAATCGCCGCTTCAGTTTATCAACTGTCTTCTTCAGGGAAAAGGAAGTGATGCAGAAGCAACCTTTGCTCGGTTTCTGGTCAACACAACCATTGGGTTTCTGGGATTTGCTGATCCTGCAAGTGATTTCCCGAAATTAAAAAAAACAGATGAGGACCTTGGACAAACATTTGGATACTGGGGGATTGGCACTGGATGGTATTTTACCTTGCCGGTGCTGGGCCCTTCCACCATTCGTGATTCAGTAGGAATGGTCGGGGATATGTTTTTAAAACCCACGTATTATATTCGCGCGATCGAAATGTCTCTGGGGCTTTGGGCATTTGAAACCGTTAACACGACTTCTTTTCGAATCGGGGATTATGAGACCATAAAGGAAGCGGCTATAGACCCTTATGAGGCCATACGGGACGGATACCTTCAACTGAGAAAAAACAAGGTGGCTCAATAAACCATGAAAGCGGTAATCCTCTCCACAGGTGATGAAATACTGACCGGCGCCATCGTTGACAGTAACGCAGCTTATATTGCCGGAAAGCTGGTTGAAGCAGGGATTTTTGTATACCGGAAGTATTGTGTCGGTGATAATCTCAATGAACTCATTTCGGTTCTTTTGGAAATTGGAACACGATCGGATATTGCAATTGTCACAGGCGGATTGGGTCCAACCGGGGATGATCTTACGGCAGAAGCGGTTGCAGGAGCAGCCAAAGTTCCGCTCATATTCAGCAAAGAGGCAGATCGATCCATAAAAGCTTATTTCCATTCACGGAATCGACCGGAGCATCTTGCAGATAAAAAACAGGCCATGCTGCCGGATGGTTCAATATGTTTGCCGAATCCAGTGGGGACCGCACCTGGTTTTATTACAAAAATCGGTCAGTGCCATGTGTTTTGTATACCGGGTGTTCCTTCTGAAATGCAATATCTGATGTCCCATGCTGTTCTGCCGGAGATGAAAAAGAGATTTGAACATGAAAAGCAGGTTTTCCTGATCAAAAAAATGTCTTTGTTCGGGTTGCCCGAATCGGTTGTCGGAGAGAGGCTTGGCGAGTTGTCCTCCCATTTTCCGGAAGTAAAACTCGGGCTCAGGGCGCATTTCCCGATGATTCAGATCCGTCTTTACGCTGCCGGAAACCAGGAAGCCAGGATCCATGAACAGATTGAAAAGGCAGGCGCTTGGGTGATGGAGAGGCTCGGGCAATGGATTTTTTCCGAAGCAGGTCTTTCCATGGAAGAGGAGATCGGCAGACTGTTAACCAGTAAGAAGGCGACCCTGGGTGTTGCGGAGAGCTGTACAGGCGGTTTGATTTCCCATATGTTGACCAATATTCCGGGCAGTTCCGCTTACTTTATGTTTTCCGGTGTTACCTATTCTAATCAGGCAAAGATTCAGTTTTTGAATGTTTCCAGGGATTCCTTGGATTCTTTTGGGGCAGTCAGTGATCAGGTTGTCCGGGAAATGGCCAAAGGAGTCCGGGATGTTTCCGGAACGACCTATGGGCTGGCAACCAGTGGAATCGCAGGTCCGGATGGAGGAACTCCGGAAAAACCAACGGGAACCATCTGTATCGGCATTGCAACACCGGAAAAGATTTATTCAAAAAGGCTTCAGCTTTCTTTTGAGGATCGCATAAAAAACAAAACCATTTTTGCCATGGCAGCTTTGGAGATGCTGAGGAGAGAAATAACGGGAAATGATATTTTTTAAGGCTGTAATACGTAGTATGGTTTGATAAACCGTGTTTAATTTCTTGACACGCGTTTTATTCTAACATAAGACAATAACAATACTGAATGCAAGATGCAGGACCACACAGCAGCCTCTCACAGGCTGATAATCGTTGGGCTGTTTCTACGCTTTATTTCAAAAAAATGTTTGTACATCTTATATTTGCCAGGATCTGAAAAAGTTCAGTCCTGTTTATAGCTATTTTAAAAAGCTTATCTAAATATTATGTTTTGTGAATTCAAAGCTTAAAAAAGATTGGTTTTTGTGCTGAGGGGGTTTGGAATTTATCATTAATCATTTTTTTTGCTCAGGGGGGAGATATCTATGGGAACATTGAGTGATTGTAAGAATTTACTGGAATGTGCATTACACTGGGAAAAGAACGATCCAAATCGGGTGTATTTTACCCAGCCAATGGGGGGTGGTGACGCCAACGTCAAGACCTGGACATGGAAAGAGGCTGTCGGAGAAGCACGCCGCATGGCTTCATATCTGAAAAGCCTGAATCTGCCGGAAAAAAGCAATATCGCGTTATGTTCCAAAAACTGTGCTCACTGGATCATGGCAGATCTTGCTATCTGGATGGCAGGTCATGTCAGCATACCGATTTTTCCGATTCTCACAGCAGATATCGTTCAATACACACTCGAACATTCTGAATCCAAGCTCCTGTTCGTGGGCAAGCTCGATCCGATCTGGAATGAAATGAAACAAGGGGTAGCCGCTGATCTGCCAAAAATCGCTTTCCCTCTGGCACCGGAAAATGATCATGATCAGTGGGATGCGATTGTCGCTAAGCAGAAACCACTGGCTGACGTGGCAGACCGTTCTCCAAAAGACCTGGCCACGATTATTTATACCTCCGGAAGTACAGGAAAACCAAAGGGCGTTATGCTCAGCTTTGAGGCCATGCTCCGGAGCGCAAAAGGTATCACATCCTATATGGAGATTAAAAAGGAGGACCGTACACTGTCATACCTTCCTTTGTCCCACAGTTTTGAGCGATTCGTAGTTGAATCCGTCTCCCTCTATGTGGGAGGTTCGTTATGGTTTGCCGAGTCGTTGGATACATTTTTACAGGATCTCCAGAGAGCACGTCCAACTTTGTTTATTTCTGTGCCGCGGCTTTGGCTGAAATTCCAGTTGGGTGTTTTCAAAAAGATGCCGCCTGCAAAACTCAATCGCCTGCTGAAAATTCCGATCCTCAACGGTATTGTGAAGAAGAAAATTCGAAAAGGATTGGGCCTGGATCAGGTCAGATTCGCCGGTTCAGGATCTGCACCCATACCCAAGGAAGTCCTGGATTGGTATCGCGGGCTGGGCCTTGAGCTGCTCGAAGGCTATGGGATGACTGAAAATTTTGCTTACTCCCACTGCACCAAGCCCGGACAGGTACGCTCTGGTTATGTAGGGGCACCTTATCCGGACGTTCAGCAGAGAATCAGCCCGGAAGGAGAGATCCTGGTCAAGAGTCCGGGTACAATGATGGGGTATTACAAAGATCCGGAAGAGACCAAGGCATCGTTTACAGCAGACGGGTTCCTGAAAACAGGGGATCTTGGTGAGGTTGACGAGATGGGCCGTTTGAAAATTACCGGCCGTGCAAAAGAGCTGTTCAAAACCTCAAAAGGCAAATACGTTGCCCCGGCCCCCATTGAGAATCTGATTGCAAATCATCCACGAGTCGAAGCTTGCGTGGTGACCGGTTCCGGATATCCTCAACCCCATGGTGTGGTAATGCTGTCCGAGGATGCTATGTTGGCAGTTAAAAATGGAGGAAGAGAGACCATTGAAAAAGAATTGGCAGCACACCTCAAAGAAGTTAACAAGAAGCTGCCTGAATACGAGCATTTGTCTTTTCTGGCTGTAACGAATGCTACATGGATGCCGGAAAACGGATTCCTGACACCGACCATGAAAATTAAACGCAGCAAACTGGAAAGCACTTATGGCCCTTCTGCTGACAAGTGGTACGGTTCTCGAAAACCGGTTGTATGGGAGAGTTAATAGTAACAATATCTTACGACGCATGATCGTGCATGATCGGTGTTCATAAGGTTGTCTAAAAAATAGTACGATATAAACAGATGGGGGTCTTTTGACCCCCATCTGTTTTTCTGGTTGTAAGAAGGAAAAACAAAGGATGACTGTTCCTTATTTTATTTCTCCGGAATGGCTGATCGATGGAACCGGTGCTGCCCCAAAAAAGAATGTGTTGATGGGTATTCAAGGTAGGACCATATTTTCGATTACCGATTCCACAGGCATTGAAAAGAACAATCAGGATAATTCACGACCCAGCGTTATGGATCTCTCTGGTTTTACAGTATTACCTTGTCTGATTGACAGCCATGTTCACCTGGCCATGTCCGGAACAGATGATCCTGAAATCAGGAAACGGCAGATCGTTTCCGGGTATGCGGAAACCTGTGAACAGATTCAGCATCATCTGCAGGAACATTTTCGACATGGCGTTCTGGCAGTCAGGGATGGAGGCGATAAGAACGGGTATACCCTTCAGTACCGGGACACTGTGTTTGATCCTTCCCGATTCCCATATATTCATGCGAGGTTTGCCGGAAAGGCGTGGCATCAATCAGGCCGATATGGCAGCTTAATCGGCAGGGTTCCTTTGAGGAACAGAACGATTGCCGAGTCAATTGTCCTGGAAGGTGAATCGTCCGATCTGGTAAAGGTTGTAAATTCCGGTTTGAACAGTCTTCGGGAATTCGGCAAACAAACTCTTCCTCAGTTTCATCTCCGGGAATTCAAAAACTTGGTATATACTGTAAGGCAGCTTGGGAAAAAAGTAATGGTTCATGCCAATGGAGAGGAGCCTGTGTCCATCTCAATGGATGCTGGATGTGATTCAATTGAGCATGGCTTTTTCATGGGCAGGGAAAACCTGAAAAAAATGGCTGATAAGGCAGTAACCTGGGTACCTACGGCAGTGACCATGAAGGCCTATTCCCAGGTTATGAAATCCGAACCTATGCTTATGGGATGTTCCCAGCGAAATCTGGATCATCAACTGGAACAGATTCAAATGGCCCGCGAGTATGGGGTCAGAACTGCCATTGGAACCGATGCTGGAAGTCCGGGTGTTGATCATGGAAAGGCTGTTATCCAGGAGATGAAACTGTTTATGGATGCGGGGTATCCTATGGAAGAGGTGGTGATGTGCGCCACATCCGTTGGAGCCGAACTGTTGGGTTTTACGAAAATCGGGCGATTGACACAGGGAATGAACGCCTGTTTCCTTGTTGTTCCCGGTCCTCCGTCAAAACTGCCGGACAGTCTGGAATTCATTGAAAAGATCTTTATTGACGGCAGTATGGTATATGAAAAATAAAAAGGGACAATTCGAATGGAAAAAGCTAACCAGTCCATTCGGTGATATGAATCACCGAATGGACAATTGATCAGGTTAAGCTGCTTTTCGAAGAGTAGGTGCCACGGTAAATGGATCTTTGCCTGGTAACGAAGGCCAGGGATCACTTGTTGTTTCGAGATCCCGGGTCATCCAGCCGTTTTTATGAGGAGTCAACAGCGCGTAAAGGCTTATCCAGGACAAGCAGATCATCCAGTAGTAACTGTAAGGAAATGCCCAGATCGCCCTGTCGTTTTTATACCGAATAGCATAGAAGATCCCCGGAGCGCATGATGCAATAGCTGCTCCTGACAACATTTGCGGGCCGACAACCAATGGCAAGCAGGCCAGCAAGACCATTGTAGCGAAATGCATCACCTGTCCTAAGCTCATGTCCAGCAGGCTGACCAGAACATTGATTCTGAGTCCAAGTGCGCTTTCATTCCGGAATTTTCCGAATGCAAAGCGGGAATCATGAGTGTCTCACGGACATTGCTTCTGGCCCATCGCAAAAGCATCTTCCAAAGCTTTACAAAAGTGACTGGACAGGCGGTATGAACCACTGCATTTCGTTCATAATGAACAAAATAACCATTTTTCAGAATCAGATTGGTCATGGCCCTGTCTTCACCGATATTGGCCGGAACTCCGCAGAACTTCTGGTCTACCCATTCATGAAGAACCTTCAGTGTCACTCCACGCCGATATGCAGACAAGGCGCCGGGAGTACACATTACAGAGTTGATGACACTCTGGCCCGCGCGTAAAAAATCAAAACTGAAAGCAAAGGCGACCTCAAGCATCTTGGGGATGATACCTTCCTTGTGGTTCAGAATGCGCACATTGCCCGCAACAGCCCCAACACGATGGTTTCGGACAAACGGGCTTACCAGGTTCCGAAGGGTGTGGGGTTCCACGATGGAGTCACTGTCGATCGTCACATACACATCCCCCTGTCCCTGTTTGAAACCCATGAATAAGGCATGTCGTTTACCGCGGTTAACCGGTTGTTTGAACAATTGAACGCGGTCAGGAAATTCTTTTTCAGCCTGATTAAGCCAATACCAAGTGTCGTCTTTGCTGCCATCGTCAACACCGACAATGGATATTTTCTCAGGTGGATAATCGCTTTGGCAAATACTTTTAATGGTATCCAAAACCTGGCGTCCTTCATTGTAAGCCGGGACAATTACGGTAACGGTCGGAAGTTCCTCGTCAGTACAGGGAATGACCGGTTTATATTTCATACTGAGAACAATACGCCAGATAAAGATTGAAAGATGTATTCCAAAAAAAATATTGGAGAGAATAAACAATACTTTACCCAGAGGATATTCATCGACAAGGTTCCAGATCGATTGGATATCGGTGTAGAAAGAGATTGTGATAGATGTCATTAAGATCAATAAAAAGGGAAGCAGCGCCTTTTTAGCACTAGCCGTAATCATGAAAGTATTCCTTTTCAGTTTCAGTAAATAGTTTCTCGTCCAAACCCTTCAGAACGAATCCGCGAGATACTATACCTTTCCGAAGAACATATCAACAGATTTCGTATCGATGCTTTTAGAACTAATGCTTTTACAAAGGCTGAAAGCTCCACCCGTTGTTATTTTGATGGAAATTGGAATGAATTAATTTCAATATTTTATTGGCTTTTTTGCTTTTACCGGAGTTGAAGAACCGAGGTTTTTTTTTAACTCATCATGGATGAAAATAAAAAAATATTTTCTGTTTTTAGCGGGATTTCTTAAAAAAAGCCCCTTTCAGATGGTCAATTGAAATGCTTTTCTATTCTTTTTACAAAAATTTAAATATATAAAATATTGAAATAAATATAGAATTTTATTTTTTCTATGTTTTTGGTTTTTTCCGGAATAACAATTAAGCGGAATATTTGACTGAATTATGAATTCATCAAAAAATAAAATCTTTCCAAATCAACAGATTACATACATTCAATTGTTCTCTTTCATTACGGGGAGATGAGTGGTAAACTGCATGAGCCGGTCAAGGACTTATAGCGTTATTTATGAAAAGGTTTAAAAAAGTATATATTGAGATTACAAACACCTGCAACCTGTCTTGCAACTTTTGCCTGAAGAGCGCAAGAAAGTCCGGTATGCAAACAAAAGAATCATTTCAATATATTCTGAATGAGATAAAACCATTTACAGATTACATTTTTCTGCATGTGAAAGGGGAACCGTTACTCCACCCCGAACTGCTTGATTTTCTGGATTTAGCCGATAGTTTTGGTATTAAGGTGAATATTACCACCAATGGAGTGCTTATTAATAAGGTTCAGGATGCCTTTCTTAAAAAGCCGGCAATCAGGCAGATTAATTTTTCTCTTCACAGTTTGACAGAAAATAAAAAGGAAAATTACCTCGGGGATATTCTTCATTTTGTTCATGCAGCATTGACTCAAACCCATATCATCATATCATTACGCTTATGGAATTTGCACAAAAAGGATATGGCCGGCGACGGGAAAAATAAAGTGATTATCAGCGCCATTGAAGACCGGTTTTGTGGAGAGATAGAAGGGAATGTAATTGCCGGGAAAGGGTTAAAAATTAAAGAAAGACTCTATTTGAATACGGATTATGAATTTGAATGGCCAAATCTGGATACGGATTATCAGAATGAGAATGGATTCTGTTATGCCTTACGTGACCAGATTGCAATTCTGGTAGATGGCACGGTTGTTCCTTGCTGCCTGGATGGAGATGGGATTACCGATCTTGGAAATATTTTTTATCAGAATTTTAGCCGAATTATCAACTCGGAAAGGGCGAAGGCAATCTATAATGGATTTTCGAACCATAAAGCAATAGAAGCATTGTGTACGAAATGCAGGTACAAGGAGAGGTTTGAAAAAATAGGGAGCCAATTTCAAAACGATTAAAAAGCGTCACCGGCGAAAGTCAGTGCCCAGAAAAGAGCCGAAAATACTGGATTCTAGTTTTCGCCGGAACTACAACAACAGACTTTTGAAATTGGCTATAGGGTCATAAAGATAGTTGAAAATCAAACAGGGTTGTTTATAGAATGTATTCTGGTATCATAACGTAAAAGGAGAAAATTTTGCTTGTAGCTGGATTGACAGGTGGTATTGCGTCGGGAAAGTCCACGGTTTCCAGAATGTTCAGAGAGGCCGGGGCGAAACTCATCGATGCGGATGAAATTGCCCGTGAGGTTGTAAAAAAAGGAAAACCCGCGTGGAGCAAAATTAAAGTCCATTTTGGGGAAGAAATCCTGCTGCCTGATGGTGAAATCAACCGGGATTTACTTGGGAAAATCATCTTTCATGATCATTCTCAGAAGAAAGAATTGAATAGGATTGTTCATCCGTTTGTTTTTCAAAAAATAGAAGAGAATATTATCAACACTGAATCAGGCAACCCAAACGCAATCGTGATTCTGGATGTTCCGTTATTAATCGAAACCGGAATATACCATAACCTGTCTGAGATAATCCTGGTTTATATACCTGAAAATCTTCAGCTCGAGCGTCTCATTGCCCGCGATCATATTTCAGAGATCGATGCAAAAGCGCGTATCTGTTCCCAAATACCCATTGATGAAAAAAAGCAGTTTGCCAGTATCCTGATCGACAACAGCAAGAGTTACGAAAAAACAAAAGAAAAGGTTTTGGATGTTTTTCAAATTTTACATGAAAAAGAAAAGGCAGAAAAAAAGCCTGGTCGATTTCATCTGTCCATCTCCCATGAAGCTTTTGAATAACCTGTTTTTTTTTCTTGAAAATAATCCATAACGACCTCTGATGGAAGCGGATCATGCCGGGATGCCCTTTTGTTTTGATGATATATGTGCTTGCTTTCAGAAACAAGCTGAGATAGGAAACAGTGCCTGTGATGATGAAATAATTATTACTTGATTGATAAAAACAAAAATTGAGAGTGATGAAGATGCGTTTTTTATTGGTGAATCCATATTATCCTATGTCTGAAGGGCCTTCGCCTCCCCTGGGGTTGTCATTTCTTGGTGCGGCCCTGGAAAGAGCCGGAATCGAAGTCAAAGTCCTTGATCTGGTTGTTTTCCCATATTCGAAAACCATACTCAGATCGGTTTTGAATGATTATAAACCTCATTTTGTCGGCTCTACAGCGGTTACGATGAGTTTTCATAACGCAATTCAGGTTATCAAGGATGTTAAGGAGATTGATCCTGCAATATTTACGGTTATGGGAGGCCCTCATGTTACCTTCTGCGCGGAAGAAACCATGGAATCCTTTCCTGAACTGAACGTTATTGTATTGGGTGAGGGAGAGGATACCCTTGTTCAACTAGTAACAGCCGCTGGTAATGGCAAGAAATGGGATTCCATAAATGGCATTGTTTATCGAAACGGATCGGGTCTGCAACGTACAGCTGAAAAAAAAGCACATCTTGATGTTGATTCACTTCCGATGCCTGCAAGACACCTGCTTCCGTTAGGAAGATACCGGGCCTTGAACATGCCCATTAATATGACAACCAGCCGCGGCTGCCCTTTTAAATGTATATTCTGTGTTGGTAGAAAAATGGTTGGGGCAAAGGTTCGTTACCGCAACGCGAAATTGGTTGTGGATGAAATGGAGCATCTAGTCCAGCTTGGTTTTTCTCAGATTAATCTCGCCGATGATCTGTTTACCGCCAATGAAAAACATTGTATTGATATATGTAATGAGATTTTAAAGAGAAATTTGAAAGTCAAATGGTCCTCTTTTGCGCGTGTGGATACTGTATCTCCTGAAGTGTTATCGAAAATGAAAGAAGCCGGATGCACGGCCATCAGCTTTGGAATTGAGACCGGGAATGAAGAGATTTTGAAAACCATTCAAAAGAGAATCACGACTTCACAGATAAGGGAAGCTGTGAAGATGTGTAACGATTCCGGGATTCAACCATGCGGTTCATTTATTCTGGGTTTGCCGGGTGAAACACCGGAAACGATTGAGGAAACAGTTGCCTTTGGCGAGTCATTAAAAAAGATGAATTTAGCCTATGGATTTCATCTTCTTGCACCTTTTCCGGGAACCCGCGTACGGGAAGAGGCAGATCAATATGGTTTGAAAATTCTAACGGATGATTGGTCCGAATACCATGCAAACCGGGCAGTTGCCGAAACCCCTTCCGTTAACAAGGAGATGCTCGATAACATTGCCATAGAATGGGAAGAAAATATCGAAAAATGGTTAGGGAGCATTCAGGAGAGAATCAAAACCGGCGAAGCCTCTGAGGAGGAAGCCTTTCCTCTCGTGAACCTTGAACGTACCGTATTGATATATGATTTGATGATGCAGGATACTCTTGCCATGTATGGCTCCTGGGAACAGGAGAACTCAGCCTCTGTTTCAATGGAAGATGCGCTTCATATGCTGATTCAGAGGATTCCGGATGATTCCATTCAACATCCACGGGAAAAGATATTCGCAGAGCTTCAGGTGCAAATGAGCAAAGAAAATCTTCGATTTCGAAATGACAATGGAAGGATTTCGTTGGGGTGGATTGATTATCTGTAGTTACTGTTGAGCTGATGATTATCCTTGCATCGTGAGGAAGTACCAATCCACAATCGTGTTCCCGAAAAAAATGTAGGTGATGCTTCCGATTGAAAGGAACGGGCCAAAAGGGATTGCATACTTCATATTTTTTTTTCTGGCCAACATCAGGGGAAGGCCGATACATGTTCCAAGTGCGGAAGCCATATAGATTGTAAAAATAACACCTTGCCATCCGATCATCGCACCGATCATTGCAAGCAGCTTAATATCACCGCCACCCATTCCGTCTTTTTTCGTGATGGCTTTATATCCCCATGCAATCAGGAAAAGACTGCCACCGCCGATCATCAATCCCAGCAGTGCGTCTTTGAAAGGTAACTCCGGAAAAGCAAAAGAAGCAAGAAGACACAGAGGAATACCTGGTAAAGTGATCCGATTGGGTATAATTTTGTGGTCGATATCAATATAGGTAATGACAATAAGGGCGGCAATAAAGGAGAAAATGATCAGGGCCTGGATGGATAATCCGTATTTCATAAAAGAGCAGAGGGCACAAAGTCCGGTTATAATTTCTACGCATACATACCGGAATGATATTGAATTTCTGCAATGTCTGCAACGGCCAAGGAGAAAAATATAGCTCAGAATCGGAATGTTGTCATAGAATTTTATAGGGGTGTTGCAGACAGGACAACGTGAGGATGGTTTGACAATCGATTTATATGCCGGAAGTCTGAAAATGCATACATTTAAAAAGCTGCCGATGCATGCGCCAAAGACAAAAGCATAGATTTGAAAAATCGAGTCCGGCATGTGTATGAATATTCTCCGATCCATGTCATAAATTTCTATTCCTCAATGGCTTTATAGTGTATGAAAACTCAACCCGTTGAGTTCGACAATCATAGGTGTGTTGCAGAAAAAAAGCAAGGTTGATATTGTAAACATTGAATTTGTTCTTATATTAACGGATCATATTAGTTTATAGTTGATATTGAATAAATTGAAGCGCATAATATTGTCAGGAAAACAGGTTCTCATGGTACAGCGGCGAAAAGGATATCTGCTGCCGCTTTCAGGGATGAGTTCGAATCAATAGGAGATGGAATGGCTGAAACTGATAAAGACGATCTGATTAGTCTGATTCAAGATGATGAAGGGAAGACAGAAATACCGGATGAGCTTCCACTTCTGCCTGTACGGGATGTTGTTATATTTACAGATATGCTGTTACCCCTGTTTATTGGGCGGGAGAAGTCTGTCACGGCCATGGAAGCGGCTGTCGAGAATGACAAGCTTCTTTTTCTTGCAACACAAAAGGATCCTACAATTGAAAATCCGGATCCGGATGAGATCTATCTTGTCGGAACGGTCGGCAGAATTCTCAGGATGTTGAAATTGCCTGATGGCCGTCTCAAAGCCCTGGTCCAGGGGATTTCAAAAGCCAGAATTGTGAAATACACACAGAAAAAGAACACCTATCGGGTTAAGATTGAGTTGATTGAAGAGCAGGCTGCAGGAGAAGTAAGCCTCGAATCTGAAGCATTGATGAGGAATGTCCGGGAGCAGTGCGAAAAGATTTTAGCGCTCAGGGGAGAAATGACAGGCGAAGTAGGTTCCATTCTGGATAACATAGTAGATCCAGGTAAACTGGCTGATCTGGTTGCTTCGAATCTCAGATTGAAAACCGAAGACGCTCAGATTCTTCTAGAACTCACGGATTCGATTCAACGTTTGAATAAAATAAACGAATTTTTATCCAAAGAGGTTGAGCTTTCTGCTGTTCAAGCAAAAATACAGTCAGATGTAAGGGATGAAATTTCAAAGAGTCAACGGGATTATTACTTGCGGGAGCAGGTCCGTGCAATCCATAAAGAATTGGGAGAGTCGGATGAAAAGACCCATGAGTTTGAGGATTACACAAAAAGAATAAAACAAGCAAAAATGCCCAAGGATGCTGAAAATGAGGCCTTGAAACAGTTGAAACGGCTTCAGTTGATGCATACTGATTCTTCGGAGGCATCCATTTCCCGAACCTATCTCGACTGGTTGGTGGAGATGCCGTGGAGCAAATCAAGCAAAGACTATATCAATATCAAGAATGCACAGATCATTTTGGACAAGGAACACTATGGTCTTAGCAAAATTAAGGATCGGATTCTGGAATATCTGAGTGTTCGAAAATTGAATCCGAAAATGAAGGGCCCGATTCTTTGTTTTATCGGTCCGCCCGGGGTTGGAAAAACATCCCTGGGTCAGGCGATTGCAAAGTCCATGAAAAGAAAATTTGTTCGGATCTCTCTGGGAGGTCTGAGGGATGAAGCAGAAATCAGAGGCCATCGAAGGACCTATATCGGAGCCCTGCCAGGTCGTATCATTCAGGGTTTGAAACAGTGCGGTACAAATAATCCTGTGTTTATGATGGACGAGATTGATAAGATCGGTTCTGACTATCGTGGCGACCCCTCTTCCGCTCTTTTAGAAGTGCTTGATCCTGAACAAAATGTCGCATTCAGCGATCATTATCTCAATCTGTCATTCGATCTTTCCAAGGTTATGTTCATTTTAACGGCAAATCTGACAGATACAATACCGTCAGCCCTCATGGATCGAATGGAGATCATCAGTATTCCGGGGTATACGGAAGAGGAAAAAAGGATAATTGCTGAAAAATATCTGCTTCCGAGGCAAATCAGAGAAAATGGTTTGCAGACCAGCAAGAGTCTGGCCATCAGCCAGAATGCCATGGATGAGATTATCACAGGATATACATCTGAAGCAGGCTTGCGGAATCTGGAAAGGGAACTGGGGACGATCTGCCGGAAAGTCGCCAGAAGAAAAGCAGAGGGGGATAAAAAACCGGTTACGATTACACGGACAAACCTTGAAAAATATCTTGGTGTTACAAAATTTATACCGGAAATGGATCAGGAAGAAAGTCAGATTGGTCTGGCTACGGGTTTGGCCTGGACACAGGTCGGTGGAGAAGTGTTGTATGTTGAAGCATCCCTTTTGCCTGGCAAGGGGGAGCTGATCATTACCGGGCAGCTTGGAGAAGTCATGCAGGAGTCGGCTCGTGCAGCACTGAGTTATGCAAGAGCGAATATGAGCACATTTCATGTGGATAAGGATTTTTTTGAGAATCGGGATATTCATATTCATGTCCCTGCTGGTGCGATTCCAAAAGATGGACCGTCTGCCGGTATTGCCATGGCAACTGCCTTGATTTCTGCAATGACGGGAGCTCCGATCAACAAGTATGTGGCCATGACCGGTGAAATTACCCTGAGGGGTCGGGTTCTTCCCATCGGGGGTTTGAAAGAGAAGGCTTTGGGAGCTCTGAGAGCGGGTATTCGAACCATTATTATTCCGGAAAAAAACAAAAAGGATCTATCCGAGATCCCGAAGAATGTGAAAAAGAAAATTAGCTTTATCCCTGTGAAACAGATGGATAAAGTACTTTCGATCGCACTGGAAGAGATAAAAAAGAAATCCAGGACAAAAAAGACCGGTAAAAAGAAAAAATGATTATTCTTGCTGTTGATACTGCTTCAAAGAGTTGCAGTGTTGCGATCGTGAGTGAGCATAGTGTCCTGTCGGAAATTACAATCGTTACCCAAAAGACCCATTCAAGATATCTGATGGAGATGATTGAGTCTGCTATTCGCCGATCCGGAATTTCAAAGCAGGAGTTGGACGGATATGCCGTAACCAAAGGACCGGGAAGTTTTACAGGATTGAGAATCGGAATCAGTACAATGAAGGGCCTTTCCGAAGCAACGGGTAAACCGATCGTAGGAGTTTCCTCGCTGGATGCACTGGCTGTTTCTTTTTCCTTTTCAGTGTTTCCGGTATGTTCCATGTTGGATGCAAGAAGAGGAGAGGTCTATTATGCATGGTACCACTTTAAAGATGGTGCCATGAAGAAAAGAAATCAGGACTCTGTTGCATCCCCAAAATCGGTTTCTGCTGATTTGAAAACTCCATGTTTGTTTGTTGGCGATGGATCCGAGGTTTACCGGGAAGTCCTTATGGATCAGAACAAGGGGAATGTTTTTTTCTCCCCACCGTCTCAAAATATTATTCGTGCAGCTCATGTGGGATATCTTGGGATTGAGAAAATTCACAGTCTGGAAACCCTGGATAATGTACTTATCCCGCATTATATAAGGAAATGTGATGCAGTGTATAAAAATGAGTATTAATTGAGTGAAACGTTTCTTCTGTTATCATTGACAATTGGGTCTGGTTTTGATATTTTTACAAAGTTTTTTATATTATTAATAATATATTCAATATGTTGGATATAGAATCAGGATAGCAAGCAAAGGCGTGGATGGAAAAATATTTTTGGTCTGAACCGATACACTTTACAGCTTTTCCAATTGCAAAACCAGGATATGGTGTAATTGGGGCATCTGCATTTGCAACAGCAATATTTGCATTGATCGGTTTTGCAGGGCTCTCATTTCTGGGCCTCATGGTTACTTTTTTTATCTGTTGGTTTTTCAGGGATCCGGATCGTGTTGTACCCACACAGGAAGGGGCAGTGGTTTCACCGGCTGATGGCAAGGTGATTATTCATGAAATTGTAAATGAAAATCCTTTTATCAAGGGCCCCTGCCTGAAAATCAGTATTTTCATGTCCGTGTTTAATGTACATGTAAACCGGATTCCCCATGAGGGAAAAATCTCCCGGGTTGTGTATAATCCAGGTAAATTTTTTTCTGCCAATCTGGATAAGGCTTCACTAGATAATGAACAGAATGCAATAATTCTGGAGACAGAAGAAGGAAAGAAAATCTGTTTTATCCAGATTGCCGGTCTGATTGCAAGACGGATTCTCTGCAGAATCCAGGAAGGGGATGAGTTATTACGGGGGCAACGGTTTGGAATGATCTGTTTCGGGTCCCGTCTGGATCTGTTTTTGCCTCCTGATACCCGATCGGAAATCTCAATCGGAGACAAGGTACAGGCTGGTACATCCATATTGGGGTATCTAATTTGAGTCATTACTGAAATCAGATCATTTTGAATCAAGGAAATATGCCTCGCCGACCTTTTTGGTCGGCGATTTTAATCTAAACTTTTAGATCAGGGACATTGGAGTAAAAGTATATGTCGAAGAAGTATAAAATTGCTGTAGTCGGAGGGGATGGAACAGGTCCTGAGGTTGTTGCAGAAGGAATCAAGGTATTGAATGCTGTTGCAGAAAAGAGTGATTTTTCTTTACAATATACCCATTTCCATATTGGTGGTGAGCACTATAAGGCTACAGGAGAGATCCTTACAGACAAGGTTAAGGCATCACTACGAGAACACGACTCGATTTTTCTGGGTGCCATCGGGCATCCGGATGTGAAACCAGGGATTCTTGAGAAAGGACTTCTGTTGAACTTACGGTTTGATTTTGATCAATATATTAACCTGCGACCTGTCAAATTATATGAAGGTGTTGAAACCCCGCTGAGGAATAAAAAGCCAGAAGATATTGATTTTGTTGTGGTTCGGGAAAATACGGAAGGGCTTTATTCAGGGGCAGGCGGCACCCTGAAGTATGGGACACCGGATGAGGTAGCTGTTCAGGAGTCGATCAATACACGAAAAGGTGTAGAAAGGTGTGTTCGATACGCATTTGAGTACTGTCGGAAACGCAATAAAAGAAAAAAATTGACCTTGTGTGGAAAAACCAATGTGCTGACGTTTGCCTTTGATTTATGGGAAAGAACTTTTCATGAAGTGTCCAAAGAGTATCCGGATATTGAGATAGACTACGCACATGTGGATGCGATCTGCATGTGGATGGTAAAAAACCCAGAATGGTTTGATGTCATTGTAACCGACAACATGTTTGGAGATATCATTACCGATCTTGGTGCAATGATTCAGGGCGGCATGGGGATTGCCGCAGGCGGCAATATCAATCCACATGGTGTTTCCATGTTTGAGCCTATCGGTGGCTCAGCTCCGAAGTACACAGGGAAACAGGTAATTAACCCCCTGGCAGCGATCATGGCTGGACAGTTGATGCTGGAGACACTTGGAGAACAAAAAGCAGCAGAACGGGTTGAAACTGCTGTTCAGAAAGTCCTGCGGGAGGATATCAAAGACGTTGCTGCCGGTAAAATGGGTTACACAACAAGTGAAGTCGGAGATCTTGTTGCGGAGTTTATCGGAAAAACATCATAATGTTTCATTTCATAAATGGTTTTTTTTAGAAGATTGCTTCAGGAGTGTAAGTGTGGAACGAGTACCGATAACAAAAACTGGATATGAAGTTCTGAGAAAAGAGCTTATTCAGCTCAAGAGCGTTGAACGTCCATTGAACATTAAGGCGATTGAAGAAGCCAGAGCCCATGGTGATTTGTCTGAAAATGCTGAATTTGATGCGGCAAAGGATCGTCAGGGATTTATTGAGGGGAGAATTGGTGAGCTTGAATTTAAACTGGCCAATGCAGATATTATAGACCCCACGAAACTATCAAAAAATAAGGTTGTGTTTGGATGCCGGGTATTGCTTGAGAATGCGGCTACCGGTGATGAGGTTGAATATCAATTGGTTGGCCCGGATGAATCCGATATTGATGAAGGCCGGATTTCGGTTTCATCCCCTCTTGGGAAAGCAATGCTCGGGAAGGTACCCGGAGACGAAGTCGTTCTGAATGCTCCGGGTGGTAAAAGGAGCTATGAGCTGATTGAGATTCTATAGGATGGATAAGCTTTTTATATATTTGAATAACAATTAACAGGAGGATACTAACTTTGGCACGTGTAACGATTGAAGACTGCCTGGAAAAAGTCGAGAACCGATTTGAACTGGTACATATGGCTGCCAAACGGGTACGACAGATTCGAGAAGGTTCAGATTATCTGGTATATTCTCCGAAAAATGAGGATATTGTTGTTTCATTACGGGAGATAGCTGCTGGTAAGGTGCATCGGAAAAAGAACGAGTAATTCTATTCGGATAGACTTATTTCATGTCACGTCATCCCTATTCGACAATGAAGCGGTTGGTTGGAAAGGCTATCCACCAATACCGAATGATTTCCGATGGTGAAAAAATTGCAGTCGGGCTTTCCGGAGGGAAAGACAGTCTGTCCTTGATGTGGATTTTAACAGAACGTTTATCACGGATTCCAATTTCATACGAGTTGTTTGCGATTTACGTTGATCCAGGGTTCGAGGGCAGTGATCTTTCTTATCTGGAAGACTATTGCACAAAAATGAATTACAATCTGCGGGTGGAAAGATCTGATTTCGGCATCAGAGCTCATGGAGAAGAGAACCGGGAAAATCCCTGTTTTTTATGTTCCCGACTGAGACGAAAAAGATTGTTTGAAGTCGCATCTGAACTTGGTTGTAATAAGTTGGCACTCGGTCACCATAAAGATGATATTATTGAAACTCTCTTCATGAATATGTGTTATGGAGGGAACATTAGCACAATGATTCCGTCACAATCTTTGTTTGATGGAGAGTTCACGATTATTCGTCCGTTGTCTTATATTGATGAAGATGTCATAATCCGGTTTGCACAACAGAATGATTTCCCGGTGTTTCGGAATGCTTGCCCTTCTGAAAAACATTCCAAGCGATATGAGATGAAACAGATGCTTGCGGAACTGTATAAAAACAATCGAAAAATTAAAGGCAATATTTTTCGATCCATGTCCAATGTAAATACAGATTACCTTTTATGACAGGAGGGCAAGGATTATCACATTCGATTTCAATCCTTTTTCAAACATGAAAGATATACAGAACCAACTGGATGATCGAAACATTCCGATTAATAAGGTCGGTATCAAGAATATTAAATATCCCATTACCGTAATGGATCGGAAAGATAATAAACAGCATACAGTTGCAACCATTAATATGTATGTAGATCTTCCGCATGACAGCAAAGGAACTCATATGAGCCGATTTGTGGAGATGCTGCATGCATTCCGGCCAGAAGTATCCTTGAAATCTTTTTCTGTTATTTTGAATCAGATGAAGAAAGACCTCCACGCCGCATCCGCACATATTGAGGTTACATTCCCTTATTTTATCCGTAAAGAAGCTCCTGTCAGCAAATCTCCAGGTCTGATGGATTATACATGCCGGCTGATTGGAAATAGTGATCCAAAAGGAAGACTGGACCTTATATCCGAGGTAATTGTTCCCATCTCTTCTGTCTGCCCGTGCAGCAAGGAGATCAGCAACGGAGGTGCGCACAATCAACGCGGGGAAGTCTGTTTAAGTACCCGGTTTAAAAAATTTATCTGGATAGAAGATATGATAACACTTGTAGAAAGCGCAGCCTCCTGTGACGTTTTCTCGGTGTTGAAACGGGTTGATGAAAAATGGGTAACAGAAAAAGGATTCAATAATCCGAAGTTTGTTGAGGATATCGTTCGTGATATTTCCAAGACCTTAATGGAGGATGACAATATTATCTGGTTTTCAGTGAGCGTTGAGAATTTTGAATCGATTCATCATCACAGCGCTTATGCATTTATCACAAGTGATAAAAAAAATAGAAATTAATTTTATATTGGGGTTGTTTTTTTTGACAGGCTAGTAGAAATGGTTCATCAATTTCATAATGTTTTCCATCGAATTTGGGTTGGAATTCAATATGACAACAAAGCTGAGCAGTTTACCTGTTCGCGTCTGTAAATATCCAACCCGCGACCGGACTCCGGTCAGGGTTCCTGTTTTATAAAGCTCACGTCCCTGTTTCCTCAGCAAATTCCGGTATGGAAAAAATTCCTTCAATATTTGGCTCATCATGTTTGCTGACAATCGATTTAAGGTTGAAAGCCCGGAACCTTCCTGAAATTGAATTTTAGACAATCCATGGTGGGTTGCGGCATATGAATGTGCAACCTGAATTCCTTTTGCAAGGGTTCCAGGTTCCCCGAACTTTGCAGCTCCGGCAGCGATCAGAATCTGGTTAGCTGTGAAATTACTAGAATAATGGAGCATTTTTTCAATAATGTCCTGTATAGAGTAGGGAGATCGATATCGCAGAATGAGCGCATCATGATTTTTATCAATGGCACCTTGCCGGATCATTCCCTTGACAGAAACTTCACTTTCTAAAAAATGTTTGAATATATGGCCGGCGTATAGAAGATGCTCATGATTGTTATCAGACAGAATGATTCTACCATGATCCAATGAAGAACGGGCTATTCTGTCTGCTATAAATGGCAGTAAGGGAGTTTGGGATTCTGCACTGATATATGCTCCATTTTGATCCTTTTTAAAAAAAACAGTATTGAAATTCACACACAGAGAACCATTTGGGGCATCATAGGGCTGGACTGATTTTTTTGTTGCACCGGGAATGGTCATCGGTGATTGAAAATATGTATCATCCAGAATTATATCGTTTATTTCATGGATCTGGTCACCAATCTGATGAACCATTTCAGGAATGATTTCTGAAATGAGCAAAGGATCTCCATAGCCTTTAATTTTTAAGTTTTTATACGGATCACTAAAAAAATCAGTATGAAAGTGATAATCATCCCCAAGTGCATTCATTGCAACCAGGGCTGTGAAAAGTTTTAAAATCGATGCTGGAATCAGCATCTGATCAGCCTGTATACGAATCAGATTCGTATCGGAACTGATTTCGGAAACGAGAAGTGAATCGTTTTTCCCTAGAAATTTTTTGAAGGAATCTTCAGTTACTGAAGCCTGGGATAATTTATGTCCCATGGAAAACACGCAGACACATATCATCAGGCACTTGAGTGATTGCAGAAAAGGGCGTGTATCGGGCAATTTATTATTTTTCATGAATCAGGTTAAGGTAAGATCAATAGAGTGTATTATATAATGTCTGTACTTTTTAGATATAGTCAAATCATGTACAACAATATCAAACAAAGGATGCTTTTTATCCTTTACTATTTAATCAACTATCGTTATGAGTGAAACCTATCTAAAGCGTAACATATTTTTTGACAGATTGGTATCATAAAGATGTAACGGAGATTTATGAAGGGTAATACATTCCAGGAGTTGCGTGAAAGAGAACAGCATTTGCGCCGGGAAGTAATCATCATTGCAACAGAAGATTTGTTTTCTCGAAAGGCGTTTCATGAAATCAGCATGAAGGATATTGCAAAGGCAGCAAAGGTATCTGTTGCAAGTATCTATCGGTATTTTGATTCACAGGAGGATCTGCTGTTGGCTGTTTTATTGAAAGATATCGATAATGTGAATCAATTGATCAGAAATTTGACAGAGGCGGCTGATTCCTCTCTGGAAGAGATATCATGCATCTTCGTTGATTATCTGCTTGATAATGAAGCCACTTTTCAGATTGCTTGTCATTTTTTAATCCGGGGAGACCGGGATAGTGTTGTTTCTGAGAAATTTGAATCTGTGAAAGCTGTTTTCCTGGATCGTTTTGATTCCGGCCTCAATACAATGGATTATAAAAAACACAGTCGGGTTTTTTCAGAATCCTTTTTTGCAGCCATCCTTGGAATTGTGATTACCCATAGAGATCGTGAAGGCATGAGTATAGAAAACCGGGAGCACCTTTATGAACTTGCAAGATTTACTGCAAGGGCTTTCGATACTTCCATGAAAGCATTTTCAAGATAGTGTGAGATTATAATTCCATGATAACCGGAATAATTACAGGACGACGTTTAATAGTAAAATAAAAGTATTGACGTAAGGCAGTCTGAAGTTTTGCCTGGATAATTTCTATCCGGTTCGGGACTTCTGGACCGATATCTTCAATTATTTCAAGTACAACACATTGAGCATCATCCAGCAGATGCCCGGTTTCAGTCCAAAAAACAAATCCACGGGATAAAATTTCAGGACCGTGAATCACAATACCGGTTTCTTCATCAAAAACAAGGGTGACTACCACCACACCTTCTTCGGATAAAAAACGTCTTTCCTTCAGGACACTTCTGCCAACATCTCCAACTCCTTTTCCATCAATCAGGACGCGGCTGGTTTCAATGCTTCCAGATATCCGGCCTCCGTTTTTATCAAATTCAATAATGTTCCCGTTTTCAGCCAGAATAATATTTTTTGGGGGAATACCGGTTTGTTCTGCCAATCTCGCATGGAGCAGCAGATGACGGTATTCACCGTGGGCAGGTATAAAAAATTTGGGTTTGGTCAGACCGATCATCAACTTCAGCTCTTCTTGAAAAGCGTGTCCGGAAACATGGATGTTCGAGATTTTTTCATAAATAACATCCGCTCCCTTTCGGTATAAATTGTTAATGATGTTTGTGATCGCTTTTTCATTTCCAGGTATGAATTTGGAAGAGAGGATAATGGTATCGCCTTTTTTAACTTTGATCTGCTTGTGGGTGTCAGAGGCCATACGAGCCAGAGCAGACATGGGTTCTCCCTGGCTCCCTGTGGTGATCATCAGGATCTCATTGTCAGGAAAATTTTTGATATCATTGATAAAAATTTCCATATTATCTGGAATGTTGATATGGCCGAGGGATTTTGCTATTTCTACTGTCATCTCAATGCTTCGGCCGTTCAATATGACTTTGCTATCTTTTTTGTTCGCAATATTAATTAATTGTTGAATTCTAGCGACATTTGAGGCAAACAGGGCAACAATCACCCTACCACTGGTGTTAAGAATGATCGATTCTAATTCCTGGCCAACATGCTGATCTGATACGGTATATCCTTCTTTTTCAACATTGGTTGAATCTGACAGGAGGGCAAGAACACCTTGCCCGCCATACTTTGCAAGTTTATTGACATCCGTAACCATGCCATCCACAGGATTATGGTTCATTTTAAAATCTCCGGTATGTATAATGGTGCCATAGGGTGTTTTGATCGCGATACCTACACAATCGATTACACTATGGTTCACCCGAATGAAATCAAGTTCAAAAATACCGATTTTCAGTTTTTCATCAGGATGAATTTCATGTAATGACGATGTACCAAGAAGTCCAAATTCTTCCAGTTTTTTTCGGATTACACCGAGTGTATAGGGGGTTCCAAAAACCGGTGCGTTGACTTCTTTTAAAAGATATGGAAGGGCTCCGATGTGATCCTCATGGGAATGGGTAATGACAATTCCGGAGATATGAGATTTTTTTTGTTTCAGATAGGTCATATCCGGAATGACGATATCAATTCCAAGCATATAATCTTCCGGGAACATCAATCCGGCATCAATGATGAAAATGGTATTTTGATATTCAAAAACCATCATATTCAATCCAATTTCACCAAATCCACCAAGTGGAATAATTTTAAGCATAGAGTATCACCCTTCTGCCATATCTATCAGGAGTCGATATATTTCTTTATGGTAAATTTCTTATCATTACCCAGTGATCATTTTATTAATAATGATGCCCCGGGCATTGAAAAAAATGAGTACAAATGTGGAAACGCTGGAGCTGAGCCCCATGAGGAAGTTAAACATGGACTTCCAATTTTTCAAGAATTGCATCAAGCAAACGGATAAACCAGTTTCGCTGGGATTCCGTTGCATAGCGAACACAATCGCACCTTACCCGATTGCCGGTTCGTACGAGAAGTTCACATGATAGTTTATCCGGTTCAAGTTCAACAGCAAAGTAAAAGGGTTTGCACGCATCATGCGAAATCTGTATTTCAGCAAGAATTTTCGGATCTATATGTATCCAGTAAATGCCACCGATTTTTGATGCTTCGAAGTGGTCGTCAAAATATGTTTTAATCTTCTCGTAGTCTTCTATCCTCAGTTCGTCTATTACGTATTGTTTCATGGCATTTCGAGTTATCACAGTTCAATTGATGGTGCAATATATATTCTGTCACTCACTTTCTTGACAAGATGAAAGATATCTGGTAACTGGAGTGATCATGAGTAACTTCCAAAATCAAAAAGGACCGGGTTATTTTTACAGCTATTATTGTTTTTTTGGTTTTTTTAGCTGGCTATGCGGCCTGGATGGAGGAGGTTGACCATCATATAAAGAGACATCTTTACAGGGCCGCAAGCAAAGCTTGCGGCCCTTTTTTTTTAATCACAAAAAAAGTGATCCAACCTAAAAAGGAGGAAGTATGCATCTCGGGAAAATGGTCAGACTGGAAAGAATCTTTAATCGCAATACAAGGAAAACAATTATTGTTCCACTGGATCATGGGGTCAGTGTAGGGCCTATTTTTGGTGTTGTTGATCTGAGAGATACAATTGACAAGGTGGCTGAGGGTGGCGCCAATGCTGTGCTGATGCATAAAGGATTGCCTCGGCGATCCCATCGTGGTCATGGCCGCGATATTGGTCTGATCATTCATCTTTCAGCCAGCACTGACCTTTCTCCTTATCCCAATGCAAAGACATTGGTCGGGGAAGTTGAGGATGCAATTCGTCTTGGAGCAGATGCGGTTTCGGTTCATGTGAACCTGGGTGACGAGACGGAAAGAAACATGTTGAATGAGTTTGGAGCGATCTCTACACGTGCAAACAATTGGGGAATGCCGGTTTTGGCCATGGTCTATGCAAGAGGGCCTAAGATCAAGAATGGGTTTGATCCGGAGGTTGTAAAACATTGTGCGCGACTCGGAGAAGAGCTTGGGGCCGATGTTGTTAAAGTTCCTTATACAGGAGATGCAGAGACATTCCGGAATGTTGTTGAAAGCTGCTGTATTCCTGTCGTGATTGCAGGTGGTCCAAAGATGGATAATCAAAGAGACATCGTTCAGATGGTGTATGATTCCATCCAGGCAGGCGGTGCAGGTTTGTCGGTCGGAAGAAATATTTTTCAGGCAGAGGATCCCAGCAGGCTGGTTAGAGCATTACATGGAGTGGTTCATCAGAATTGGAATGTTGAGCAAGCCATGCATGAATTGTAAAGGTGATAAAATGGGTGTTAACCATCAATCAGACAATGTTTTTTTTGATGATAAAGGCGTGGATAAAAAAAAGTTAGAGGATATCCGTTCGAAGATTGATCGTATTGATATGGGATTGCTGGAACTATTAAACCATCGGGCAGAGTTATGCAAGGAGGTGGGAGGGATAAAGTCCGTATCCAAAGAATCGGTTTTTAAACCTTTTCGGGAAAAAGAGGTTATGAAAAAGCTCATTTCCCAAAATCCGGGGCATTTGCCGGATGATCATTTACGGGCGATTTACCGGGAAATACTATCCTCCTCGCGAAAATTGCAGCAGCCTCAGAAAGTGGTATATCTCGGTCCGGAAGGGACCTTTTCTTACTTTGCCGGAATCGAGTACCTTGGTCATAGCGCAGATTTGAAGCCTTGCAACAGTTTAAAAGAGGTGTTTCAGATTGTTGAAAAACATGAAGCCGAGCTGGGTATCATTCCTTTGGAAAATTCTCTTCAAGGCAGTGTCGGACAAAGCCTGGATTTTTTTTTAACTTATAAAGTATTTATCCAGGCAGAAGTTTTCTGTAAAACCAGTCATTCTCTGTTGAGCGCAGATACATCTCTTGCCCGCATCCATACAGTGTATTCTCATCCTCAAGCGCTGGAACAGTGCTCCAACTGGCTCAGGACACACCTCCCGGAAGTCGGAATAATTCCAGTTGAAAGTACTTCCGCAGCAGCGATTAAGGTAATCGATGAACAGGGAAGTGCAGCCATTGGGCATGAAAAGCTGGGGGATATGTTTGGGCTTAATATTCTGAGTTGCCAGATAGAAGATTTTCCGGATAACTGGACTCGTTTCATGATAATCGGGCCGACACTGCCCGAGGGTGGCCATCAGGACAAAACTTCCCTTTTATTTACACTGCCAGATAAATCCGGTGCTCTTGCCAGCGTATTGACAGTTCTGGCTCAAAATGGAATTAATTTAAAGAAACTTGAATCAAGGCCACTCCGATCGGAAAAATGGAAATATGTTTTTTTTGCAGATCTTGAATGTGACCTGTCCGGAGAACAATACCAGGATTTAAAAAAGGAGCTTTCAAAGCAATGCAGTAGTCTTCAGATTCTGGGAAGCTATCCAGCGGGGGCATATATCAGTACTTTATAATGAATTCAATTGCCTACTTGACCATGGTATATGGATAGGATATATTCCTGTGCAATCCAACGATCTTTTTTACAATTATATGCTTTTAAATAATATTTTTTAGATATGATCCATTTGGAAGCGCCACGTTTGCGTGGGGTATCGCTATTTCTCGGATATGAGTGAGGTGCAGCTATTATAGCCAATGTTAAAATCATTGTCGTCGAGGATGAAACACTCATACGTTCATTTCTTTCGAATGCATTAAAATATTGTGTGAATCGTGACGTTAAGACCTTTGAAAATGGTGCTGTGGCGTGGGAATACCTTCAACATCAAGCAGATGTGGATATTGTAATTTCAGATGTTGATATGCCTGAGATATCTGGAATTGAACTTTTAAAAAAAATTAAGCAGCAGTTTCCTTCCATAATATGTATTATCATGTCAGGAAATCATCTGAATGAAGCATTGGCATTGGAAAATGGTGCAGATGGGTTTTTGGCAAAGCCATTTAAGCTAAGAAATCTTTTTGAAATTGTGCAAACGTTTGTAATAAATGGAGGGTCTTCCTGACCATTCTCCAGGATTTGAGTCCGGTATACAGAATCCATTGTTTTTTATTGTCTTTATAAAAAAATTTCTGATTGCTCAAAAAACGGACAGAAAAAGATGTCAGTTGGGGTTGACTGAAAGGCTTTTTTTGCCAATGTAAAATTCGGGTCCAGTTGGATGGCTTTTTGAAATGCGTAACGGGCTTGTTCAAATTGCTGTTTATCCAAATACTCCAGCCCAAGGGAATAGACCAGAAACGCATCAAAATTTTTTGTGTGTGGTTTCTCGATTGAAAATATAGTCGCAGGGGGCAGGTCTTTCTTATGTATTCCAATGGATTCAAGTATTCCAAATACCATTCGCTTCTCAAGCAGGGAAAATTCTTCCCGTGTACCCTTGATGTCAAACTTTTCATTTTTATCTGCTCGCTGGGAATTTGTAACTGTTGCCATAATGTGAAATGCATTTTCGCTTATATCGGTAAACTCCCCCCACACAGTGTATTTTGATGAAAGATATTGTCCTAGTGTTACAGCATCTTGATGGTCTGAAATTTGAATCAGATCTGGATTCATCAATTTGGACATTGTGTGTATCATAATTCGATCCGTAATCCGTATGTCTTCAATTTTTTGTAAATCATCCATGATCATAGCAACCAGCCCCTTTCCCATACCCGTCAGGGTAGAAAAGCAACGGTTTCGAAATTCTGAGATTACAATACTTTTGTCTTTCTGAATATGCGATTCCTGAATAGGCTTTTTGAGCGTTCCTACTGAATAAACTGCGGCATGATTTAACATAAGCAGTGTCATTTGCTTGCTCAAATTAATGGTTCTTTCGTTTTCCGGAGCTCTTGAAAGATATTTTTCCCATTCTCGAATTCCATCTTCAAGTCTTCCTTTTCTTATATCGATATATCCAAGGTAGTAGGAAACGGCTATATTATCTGGATCGTATTTTTGAACAGATCGCAATAATTTTTCAGAGCTGCTTCCGATCTGATAAAATTTTTGTGGAGGTTTTCGAACCTGGAATGCTGGATCGGGATTGTCATTTGAGTTTTTGGGTTTTTTCTTTTTGATGAGAAAATCCAGGATCAGTGGTAAACGATTTTCATCTTCCAGAAGAAGCCTTTTAATATGACCAATATGTTGAAGCATCTCCGAAGGTGGTTGGAAAGCTTTTGCCTTTTCAAGTTCTTCCAGCGCTTCATGGCCTTTTTTCTGTTTAAATAGAATCGCGGAAAGCTCAAGCATTACTTGGGGTGTGTTTGGTTCTTTTGCAAGAAGTAATGTCAGTTTTTCGGCAGCTTGATTGTAATTTCCGATCTTTGATTCACAAATTCCGGTCCAGAAAAGAAGGTCAATGTTGTCAATACTCTCGGAAATCTGGTTGAACAGGGTAAACGCTTTTGCAAACTGTTCGTCATGATAGTACCTGAGTGCACTCCCGAATACTTCAATAATGTTATTTTTTTCTCTTTCATTGGAAAGAATGATGAGAGGCGACTTTTCTGGAGTGCTGATTGGCTTAGAGAGTTTGACTTGTTGATCTATTGCAGAGGTTGGTTCAACTTCTTTGATTTTTAGTAGGTGATTTTGATCTGGAAAATCTGATTTTTCTTTCAGTATTGCGATTGCATATTGATCTGAAATATCAGAGTTCCATAACTTGTTGAGTGTTATGAGTGCTTGTGTTTTTGATGGGAAGGTTCCTACAAAAATACGATATTGAATTCCTTCCTCAAATGAAGGCATATGTCGATAAAACGCATCGTATCCTTTTTGATTTAGTTTGGTTGTAATCTGTTCTGCAAGTTCAAGAGAATTTACAGTCTTGATATGAATAGAATAGATTATTCCATTGGCATCGGTGGGCCGGACATAGATGAATAAAATAGTAAGGAGTATAAAGAGTAATAAGCATTTCCTAATGTATATAACATTGTGCAAGAAAGATGAGATCGCAGACAGTGATGTTTTCATTCTTTCATTTTGTTATGGAAATCGTAGGTTTTTCCGTATGTAGGAGATGAGATATATCTAATTCGTCTATGCTGAAATATTTATGGTTTGAGATAAACTCTCTCTCTCCGTGACTCTCAAATGATTCAAGATCCATTTTTTTAATCTTTTCGACAAGAGTTGTCCGGTTCATTTTTAAAAGAGAGGCTGCCTTGGCTTTAATCCAGTTGGTTTGGTTCAATGCCTGTAAGATAAGATTTTTCTGGAATTGATCCACTGCCTGATTAAAACCAGGCCAGTTTCTCTCCATAATGCTCTCCGGTATATTCTGCCGGATTATCGCTTTTTCTTTCATTTTTTCCGGAAGGTCTTTATATCGAATTGTATCGTCATCTACCAGTATGGATAATCGTTCAATCAGATTTTCGAGTTCTCTGATATTCCCAGGCCAGTTGTAATTTATAAGTGTTTCCATGGCACGCTTTGAAAATGTTTTTTTAATTTCACAGCTTTTGTTGGAATTGGCTTGTCGTTTTTCAATAAAGTGATTGATGAGAAGAGGGATGTCTGATCTTCGTTTATGAAGGGATGGCATGTTGATGGGGATGACATTAAGTCGGTAGTAAAGGTCTTCACGGAAAACACCTTCATGAATCGCTTTTTTTAAATTTTTATTTGTTGCAGATATGATTCGGATATTGATATGGATCGTTTTTACACTTCCTACGCGTTCGAAACATTGTTCCTGAAGAACTCGAAGTAGTTTTACTTGTAATCCTGGACTCATGTCTCCAATTTCATCAAGAAATATCGTCCCCCCATCGGCCATTTCAAAACGTCCTATACGAGGTTGATGTGCTCCGGTAAAGGCTCCTTTTTCATGGCCGAACAGTTCACTTTCAAGAAGCTCGCTAGGAATGGCACCGCAATTCAGTACAACCATAGGATTATTCCGACGACTACTATTTTCATGGATCGCTCTTGCTGTTAATTCTTTTCCGGTTCCACTTTCACCGGTTATTAAAACAGTACTGTCTGTATCTGCAACTTTTTCAATTGTTTGAAAAACTTCCTTAATTTCAGGGCATTCACCAATGAATCCGTTATAGATGAGTGACATTTTTTTGTCATGTGAGGTTAGATGACTTTTATATGGCTGATTCATGCTATTACTACTTACTTTTTCTTTACCATCTGATTTTTTTTTCATTTTTGCCTTTCACCTTTATCAAGTATAGTAGAAGGTAAGATCATTATTCAACGAATAACAGGTGTTTTACTGAAGAATGTATCAACAACCGTGCCAAACATTTGACACTGGCTTGTAATGAAATTTTTCTTAAAAAAAACAATAGTATAAGTGTGGCGGTAAATTTTTTAAATTCTTTTGGAGAAGACAAGTGAGCCCATCCTGTCTTGTTCTACAGGACAAACGTCCTGTTCGGAAGGACAAGAAATGCAAAAGAAGTTATAATTGAATATAGAGGGATTCATTGGGGCTCTGTTTTGTGTTTTTAAGTCGTTTTCCAAGGGCCTGACGTGTGATGCCAAGCATTCTGGCGGCAATGGTCTGATTCCCTTTTGCACGCGTTAAGGCTTCGTCAACTAGGAGACGGGTTGCATATTTGATTGTGGGCAATTCATCGGAGAAAGTTACAGGTGAATGTCCTTCTGATGAATGGGAATGACTTGTTTTTTGAATTTCTGCCCGTCTTTCTGTGATATGGTCATTCAACCGTTCCAGAGAAAGTATTTTTCCCGGATGTCTGCTTACAGCATCAAAAATTATGGATTCCAATTCTCGAATATTTCCCGGAAAGGAATAGGTTGAGAGAAGTGATAACAACTCTTTTGGGAATGTCGGTTTTTTTTTGTTAAGCGCAAATGCTGC
>PNOB01000006.1 GCA_013824585.1 Desulfobacterium sp.
GGCCGGGGGTGTGCTGGTTCCATTGACCGATAAGCTTCTGGTTATTGATGCTGTGAAAAGTCTGGGATTGAAGGTTATTCTGGCTGCAAGAGGTTCATTGGGAACTATTAACCATACACTCCTGTCCATCGAGGCCATCCAAAAAAGGGGACTTGAGGTGGCGGGTGTTGTGTTTTTGGATCCAGGGGAAATTCAGACTTCAAGAGAACTTCTTGAGGAAAATATGGAAGCTGTTAAACAGTTTTCCGGTATAACCGTTGCAGGTGTGATCGGGCATATCCGGGATTTTTCAGATCCAGGCAGAGATTACATGTCCGTACTGGATACCATGTTTCATTTTTAGTAAACGTCAACCGTATTGGGTAAACGCATTTGGAATTTTATTCATTCCCCCCTTGGGGACAAAGGGGAATAAGCGCTAACTTAAATTGATTATTAGTCATTAACAATTGATTATTGATTATTGTTTTACCATTTACATGTGGGAGCGGCATCTTGCCGCGATATTTATGCTTTGATCAAAATTATCTTTCGCGACTGGAAGGCCACTCCTACATGAAATCCGAAAATTATAAAATAATCAATAATCAATAATCAATTGTTAATGGTTAATTGTTAAGTTAGCGCTTATGCTTCAACCTCTCAAGGGGGGAATATTGGAAAGGAAAGCCCCAAAAGCGTTTATCCTGGTAAACCGTAAACCATAAACCGTGAACCGTCAACTGGGAGAACAAAGATGGATAATTCCAATATCAATGATTTATTAGCATTTGACAGAGAACATATCTGGCATCCTTACACATCTATGACCAACCCTCTTCCGGTTTATCCCATTGCATCGGCAAGAGGTGTCCGGCTGATAATGGAAAATGGAAAAGAGTTGATTGATGGAATGTCCTCCTGGTGGGCGGCGATTCATGGATACAATCATCCGGTTCTGAACGCAGCCCTAAAGAAGCAGATGGAAGACATGTCTCATGTCATGTTCGGCGGAATAACCCACAGACCGGCAATCGACCTTGCCAAGCTTCTCATAGAGCTGACTCCGCCAGGTTTGCAGAAGGTTTTTTTATGTGATTCCGGTTCTATATCTGTGGAAGTAGCTATCAAAATGGCAATTCAGTACTGGTTTTCCACAGGGCTTCCTCAAAAAAACAAACTGTTGACGATCCGATCCGGATATCATGGAGATACATTCATGGCCATGTCCGTATGTGATCCAATCAGTGGAATGCATGGGATGTTCAAGGGCGTGCTGAGCGAACATTTTTTTGCAGATGCTCCAGAATCCAGGTTTGGTGAACCATGGGATGAATCGGATATCCAGAGTTTTGAGAGACTCATGCTTGCCCACCATGAAACAACAGCCGCCGTCATCCTGGAGCCAATTGTCCAGGGAGCCGGAGGAATGCGGTTTTATTCTCCGGAGTATCTGAAAAAAGTAAGAGCGCTCTGCGATGAATACAACATCCTGCTGATACTGGATGAGATCGCGACCGGATTCGGACGAACCGGAAAACTGTTCGCCTGTGAGCATGCAGGCATTGAACCGGATATCATGTGTCTTGGCAAGGCATTAACCGGAGGGTATATGACGCTTGCCGCAACATTGACTACGGAAAAAGTCAGTGAAGGGATTTCATCCTGGGGAGGAGGGCAGTTTATGCATGGTCCGACTTTTATGGGCAATCCGCTTGCCTGTTCGGTAGCATCTGCCAGCATCCGGCTGCTGTTATCATCTCCCTGGAAAAAAAAGATAAAGGAAATCGAGATTCAGCTTGCAGAAGGGCTGGCTTCCTGCCGGAAAATCAAGGGCGTGGCGGATGTTCGTGTTCTGGGCGCCATTGGGGTCGTGGAAATGGAAAATCCGGTCAACATGGCTGGAATCCAGAAGAGATTTGTGGAACAGGGAGTATGGATACGTCCTTTCGGGAAACTGATTTATCTCATGCCTCCCTACATCATCACGGAAAATGAGCTGGGACAACTTATTGCAGCGATCCATACGGTTCTTTTGTCCCATAAGCGCTAACTTAACAATTAACCATTAATTGTTGATTATTGATTATTTAATAATTTTCGGGTTTCATGTGGGAGCGACTTCCAGTCGCGAAATAAAATTTTGTTCAAAGCATAAATATCGCGGCAAGATGCCGCTCCCACATGCAAATGGTAAAACAATAATCAATTTAAGCTATCGCTTATGGGGTAAACCCCATCGCAAAAGCAGGAGAAAAATGGTATGGATGTACCTGGAGCATTCAGATAAAATATATTTTTTAATCAAAGAGGGTCGAACATGAAAAAAATCTGGCTTGTCATAATGTTGTTCAGTGCCATGGCCTGTATGGGAATGCAGGGGAATTCAGCTTCCCGGTATCCTGTGCAGAAAATTTCTGTTACCGTCAATGTTCCGGATTCAGGGTGGCGGGTTCGGATATTGGAAGTGCATCGTGTCAACGAGGAGCTCTGGGTGGTTTCAGAGTTGTATCGTCTGGAAGGAAAATCTTCCCAGGTGGTCTCGAGCATAGAAGATCTGGTGGAGATCCCGGCTCCAACACTTCCGGTTGTCCATTTCATTATTGGGAAAACATGGGGCTGGTCTGCTAAGACAGATTCAAACCACTACATCCGCTCACGGAAAGAGATAGCTGATAAACTCAGTAAGGGAGAGTGCATTTACCCAAAAAGGGATTGAAATGGAAACTTTTCAGATTCATCCATCCATTTCGTAATCAAGGAAAATTTTTATCCGCCACCCGAGATCAGGGCCATGGAGATGGATGTGATCCCGCCAGGGACTCATGTGAATGTTTATAAATCTTATGATATCATGATGAAAATAAAAGAAATGGCAGATATTCTGTTACCGCTTCATGAACCGGAGTTTGCCAGTGTGGATACGATTGCAGGCCCCCCATAAGCGCTAACGTAAATTGATTATTAGTCATTAACAATTGATTATTGATTATTGAGCCAATTTTAAAAGTACATATATCGTGTCAACATGAAAGCAAGTCGGAATTATTTTTTGACCATACTGGAGATTGCCTCAAGGGCCAGGATGTAGCCGATCACTCCCAGACCCGCAATCTGTCCTGTGACAATATCTGAAAGCATTGATTTGTGCCGGAATGATTCCCGTTTATAGATATTGGACAGGTGAACTTCAATGATCGGAATATTCAGCAGCAGAACCGCATCGCGGATTGCAACACTTGTGTGGGTAAAGGCTGCCGGGTTAATAATCAGCCCGCTCACTTTTTCCATAGCGTTTTGAAGCTTTTCCACAATCGCTCCCTCGTGATTGGATTGAAAAGTTTCAACTTCAAGGTTCAGGTCCGATCCTTTTGATGAGATTTCATTGTTGATATTTTCCAGGGTGTTATTGCCATAAACTTCAGGTTCTCTTTTACCAAGCATGTTCAGGTTCGGCCCATGGATAACCAGTATTTTGTGGCGGTTGCTTTTCCCCATTTTGAACTCCTTTTTTATTGGTTAGGGGCGCTGACAGAAGCTTTCTTCCGTTCTTCTTTTCTTATAAGCGATGTCGATTTTTTTATGGAAGTCCTGGATTGTTTCCTGATAGTTTTTGCTTCCAAAGATCGCAGAACCAGCCACAAAAGAGTCTGTTCCAGCTCTGGCAATTTCAGCGATGGTACTTGAATTGACACCGCCATCAATCTGGATCAGGGTCTTTAGACCTTTTGTTTCGATCATTTTCTTCAGGGTTGCAATCTTTTCCAACGCGTTTTGAATAAATTTCTGACCTCCGAAACCCGGATTAACACTCATGATCAGAATAAAATCCAGATCCGGCAGTATCCATTCAACGGTCGACAGAGGTGTTGCAGGATTGAGGGCAACACCTGCCTTGACGTTGCTTTCTTTAATCAGGTTGATGGTCCGGTTCAAATGGGTGCAGGCTTCAACATGAACCGATATCAGGTCTGCGCCGGCTCGAATGAACTCCGGGATCATGAGATCCGGTTTTTCAATCATCAGATGCACATCCAGGGGGAGTGATGTTGCTTTCTTACTGGCTTCCACAATAATGGGGCCATAGGTTATGTTGGGTACAAAATGACCATCCATCACATCAATATGGATCCAGTCCGCTCCTGCTTTTTCAACAGCAGATAACTCCTCTCCCAGTTTCCTGAAATCGGCTGACAAGATGGATGGGGCTATTATTTTGTTCATTGCTGGCGGTTCCTTTTACAATATTGTAATGACTTTTTCAGTTGTCCAGGTTCCATTTTTTACCAGGTATCAAATACCTCTGTTTTTATCAACTCATTATCCTGATACAGGAAGAGGGTGGCATCCAGATTTCTGGGGATCAGGGCCCATATTTCCTCACCAGGCTTTGCATATTGATCAAACAGGTCTACCGTTACGCCAAAACAGTTTACATCAATCTGAATATGTTTTCGCATCAAGCCGATTTCAAGCTTGAATTGGAAAAGATGAACACCCCCGGTTTCATTGATCAAATTATGGCTTTTTGATCCTGGTTCGCGATTCATGACAAGATTCACGATGCTGTTTTCAACCACCTGATAACCCGGCAACGGATTTTGAGAAACAATCTGGTTTTTGGGTTTGCTGATATCAAAGGTTGACTGGATATCTCCTAAAGTTAAATTCAGGGACTCGAGAACCCGGATGGTTTCATCCAGCGTTGTGCCGGTTAAATCCGGCATCATATATAGTACCGGCTGGATACCATTGCTTAAAAGGAGATCCATGCAAGTTTCTCTTGTAACAATTTTACCCGGTAAGGGGGCCTGTGCCATGACCATATCTTTTATAAATGTTTTGCTGTAAGCAACAGAGATTTTTCCCTGGCAGAGTCCATTCTCTTCAGCGATGATCCTGGCCTGTTGGATGGAGAGGCCCTCCAGGTTTGGCATTACAATGGTTTGTGGGCCTTTTGAAATAGCGATTCTAACATCACGGTCTTTTTTAATTTCCGATCCAGGTTCAGGATCCTGAAAAATGATATGGTTTTTTGGGATTATTTCATTGTATTCAGATCCGCTGACTTTGGTGTTTAAACCAAGATCCGTTAAAATTTCAAGAGAATACACAAGGTCTTTTCCTGTCAGATCCGGGACGATCACCGTGTCTCCACTTTTGATAATATAGGTGAGCGCCATATACGCACTGATTCCTGCTGATAAGAAAAAAAGCAGTGCGAACAAGGCTATTTTTACAATTTTGGCAATCACTGTTTACCTGACTTTCGAAAACAGACCGAAAAAAAACCATCCATGGAATCGCGATGAGGATAAGTTGTCAACCGGCGGTCATGATAGATTATCGGAGTCATTGCGCAGGGTAACTCTTTATGCCGGTCTTCCAGTTGAAAATCCAGGTGATGGTTCAGGAAGCTTTCAACAACCTGATCGGTTTCTTCCGTTTCAGTGCTGCATACAGCAAATGTCAATCTTCCTCCTGGTTTCAAAAGATCCACAAGGTTTGACAGAAACAGGATCTGCCTTTTCTGATAACTGTCAAGATCCTTTTTGGATTCCTCCCATTTTATATCCGGATTCCTGCGGATCACACCCAGACCAGAGCAGGGTGCATCCAGCAGAACATGATCAAATTGCCCGGAAAGGTGGTTTTTCGGGTGATGGAGTAAATCAAACGGACAGGTCTCAACAATATGGACACCCAGACGGTTCATTTCATTTTTCAATTTTTGAAGTTTTTGGGTGTTGTTGTCAAGGGCAATGAGTTGACCCTGGTTGTTCATCATCTGTGCAAGGTGAGCTGTTTTTCCACCCAGACCAGCGCAGGCATCCAGAACTTTCTGCCCGGGTTTTGGGGCCATCAGCATAGACACAATCTGTGCTGCTTCATCCTGTACCTGAAACCATCCGTTCTGAAACGCTTCAAGTTGTGATATCGGGGTTTTGGGGGCTGTAAGCCGCAGCCCGAATGGAGAATACGGTGTTGGCTCAATGGTTTTGACTTCGGTTACAAGGGCTTTTTCAAGTTTTTCCCGTGTAATTTTCAGCGTATTGGTTCTTATGGTGATTGGAGGAATCTTATTGGCAGCCTCGCACATGGCTGCTGTTTCTTCTCTTGTATATCGAGCCAGCCATTTTTCAATCAGCCATAAAGGGAAAGAGCAGGATATGGAGAGATATTTTGCAAAATCCGCTTCCATAGATGGAAATGGAATATCGGATCGATGTCTTGCAACATTCCGGAGCAATCCGTTGATGAACTTGGTAACCCATGGCGGGTTGCTGAGCTTTCCCAGTTCAACAGAGGTGTTTACGGCTGCGGAGTCGGGTATCCTGTCCATGTATAAGATCTGGAAAATGCCGATTCGTAAAATGTTTAAAACAGCAGGGTCCATTTTTCGGAGAGGGGTTTTGCTGTAATGGCCAATAATCCAGTCCAGCTTGTTCCGCCATCTTGTAACACCAAAAACCAGCGAATGGGTCAGGGAACGGTCTTTTTTTGAAATTTCTTCTTTTTTTTCAAGAAGGTTTTCCAGGGCATGATCCAGCGTTCCTTTTTTCTGATCCAGGGTGTTTAAAATCTGTAATGCGGTTTGACGGGCATCTGGCATTTGGATTCCTCGGCAGGGCGGCTATGTGAAAACCATTCCCGGTGATATTCTGGTTCCCCGTAAAAAATCCCGGATATGAAGACGTTTTCCAGATGAACCCTGGATTTCCAGAATGGAAAGCGCTCCTTTTCCTGTGGAAACACGAAGTTCGTCCTGAAACCCCTGGATAATGGTTCCCGGCAGGACAGGGTCTGTCATGGAAGCGGTTTTTGCCTTGAACAGTTTCAGGCATTTTTCACCCCAGAAAGTAAAAGCACCGGGCCATGGTGTCATGCCCCGTATAAAGGCCTCGATCCTTTCCGCATCAAGAGTCCAGTCGATCCGGCCATCCTCTTTTTTTAACAATGGCGCAACAATCGCCTGGCTGTGGTCCTGTGGTATGGGATGCAGGTTGTTTGTCTCCATCTGTTCCAGAGCGGTTACAAGCAGATTCGCTCCTTTTTCGGCAAGCCGGTCATACAGGGTTGCGGATGTGTCATCCGGAAAAATTTTTTCTTTTTCGGCAAGCAGGATATCACCCGAATCCATGCCAGTATCCAGAACCATGATGGTTACACCGGTCTCTTTATCCCCATTGATCACTGCCCACTGGATAGGGGCTGGCCCCCGATATCTGGGTAACAATGACGGGTGAATATTGATTGGATATCTTTTCGGCAGCGTGAGCAGATTTTCCGGTATGAATTGACCAAACGCGACAACGACCAGATAATCCGGTTCATATGAAACAATCGTCTGATGGAAATGATCTGAGCGGATCGAATCCGGTTGGAGTACTTCATACCCCAGTTGCAGAGATGCAGTTTTTACAGGGGAGGGCAATAATTTCTGGCCTCTTCCTTTGGGTCGATCCGGTTGCGTCACAACCAGAGAGATTGTGAATCGGCTCTTGTGAAGGCTGTGGAGAGCAGGTACAGCAAATTCGGGTGTTCCGAAGAAAATAATTTCAGGTGATTTATTCATTTTCCCTGAGTTGTTTTTTAACCTTTCTTTTGTATATCCCTCTTTTCAGCGAACTGATCCGGTCAATAAAAAGAATTCCGTTCAGGTGGTCTATTTCGTGCTGGAGTATTACGGCCAGCAACCCCTGAGCGTCTATCCTGACAGGATTGCCCTGGATGTCCAGGCCGGTAACCACTGCAAACTCAGCTCGTTTTACATCCGATCTGAATTCCGGCACACTCAGGCACCCTTCGTTTTCAGATAACAATTCCCCCTCTGTTGAAACAATTTCAGGGTTGATAAGAACCTGGTAAGGCCTGTTTTCTTTATCAGCTTCCGGATCAAAAACAATGATGCTTCTGTCTTCACCCACCTGGATAGCAGCCAGCCCGACACCAGGGGCTTCATACATGGTGTCAGCCATATCCTCAATCAGTTTTTTGATATCATCATTGATATCCTCCACCGGCTTGGTTTTCTTTTTCAGGAATGGGTCTGGATAGGTAATGATTTTCAGTACTGTCATGTGATTCTCTCTATGAATTGTATTTTATTTGTCTGATATTGACACCATAAACAATTGCGGAAATAAACCCGGCAATGATGACGGGAAACATTTGAATTGCGTGACTGACAAGCGCAAATCCGGAAGCCTCTTTGGATCCAATTGCAAAAAGGGATAAAGCAAATACCGCTCCGGCTTCCCATAACCCCCAGAATCCGGGAACCGATGGAAGCGCGATGAAGAAGCAGATGATAATCAGAACCGCGGTAGCTTCAAAAAAAGACACGTTGACTCCCGGACAACCCAGGGTGATTATATAATAAGAAACCGCCTGCATCAACCAGATGGTCAGTGAAAAAAACACGCACAGGGATAAATTTTTTAAATTCTTTACCAGGCCAAAACCTGCTGCAATATTTTCAATGATGCTTACCAGGGGTAAACAGAAATATCGGCCAATGGCTTCTTGCACTTTTGACCCTGCAAATGAAAAAATACCCGGTATTTTCATGATCATCCATCTTGCCAGTTTCCGGATACGGTCAATGGATATCAGGGCAATGCCGGCAATCAGAATCAGGCTGAGTTTCACCATACCGCTTGCAATGGTCATGAGCATGCTGCGGTTTAACGTATAAGATCCGAAGGTCATCTTGATATCCGGGTCAATGTCAATGAAAGACAGGACAACAGCAAAAAGAAGAACCAGAAAAAGAAGATCAAACAGCCGTTCGGTGGCAACGGTTGCCAGCCCTGTGATAAATGGGATTTTCTCTTTTTGCTGGAGGATCGCAGGCCGGGCCAGTTCACCAATTCTGGCCGGTAATACGCAGTTCAGCATAAATCCGATCATCATCGGATGATAGGCTCTCCAGAAGCTTACCGTTGATGCGGTTCGGAGGATTACCTGCCATCTGAGGGCTCTCATATAAAAGCTGAGCACGACAAACAAAAGAGAAATCAACATCCAAAAGTAATCAATGGATTGGAAATACTGAATCAGTTCGGAAAACGGGACATTTTTAAATGCAAAATATAAGGCAATTACAGAAATAACGATCCCTGCAAGCAGGGAAAAGATCATTTTTTTTTTCAACGTAAACCCTCTGGCATGTCAGCCGAGTCATAGAGAACAAGCGTAAGCAGATCCAAAGATAAACGAAAAACACTCATGCCAGAATCTTTCTGGCTTTTTCAATATCTTTCCGGATCTGATTGGAAAGTTCTGAAATGCTTTCAAATTTTTTTTCACTGCGCAGACGATCAATAAAGTTGACACGAATCCTCTGCCCGTAAATGTTTTCATTAAAGTCAAGTATATGAACCTCAACGGTGAAAATATGGTCATCAAAGGTCGGGCTGTATCCGATATTGGCCACCCCGATATGGTTGCCGGTCAAACATTCCACTGTGACTGCATATACGCCTGTTTTGGGGCAGAGCTCATCGTGAAGGCGAATATTGGCTGTCGGGAAACCCAGCAGCTTTCCACCCCGGTTCCGGCCGCTGACAACCTTTCCCCGGATCTGGTAGTATCTGCCGAGCATGCTTTTTGCTTCAGCAACCCTGCCTTGTAAAACTATTTCACGAATTTTTGTTGAGCTGATCCTTTCATGTTCTCCTGCATCATTATACTCCCAGTCAACCACAATAATCTCAAATCCGAATCCGGCAGATATGTTTTTTAAAAAATCGATATTGCCTTCCCGGTTTTTTCCAAAAGAGTAGTCATTACCAACAACAATGGCTTTCATTCCGATTTTTTTCAATAACAGATCCTCAACAAAGGATTGCGCTGTAATTAAGGAAAATTCTACTGTAAAGGGAATGCAGATTAAAATATCGATATCGGCCCGGGACAGGAGTTCGATTTTCTGGTCATAACGGGTAATATGGGGGGGATAGCCTTCTTTTTTCAATACCCTCATCGGGTGTGGCTCAAAGGTAATTGCTACGGCAGTTCCCTTTACTTTTTCGGCTTGCAGCCGAACCTGTTTGAACAGAGCCAGATGGCCTTTATGCACCCCATCGAAATTACCGATCGTGATCACGGCATTTTTGTAAGGCTCTGTAATATCGTCTATATTGTTAATGATTTTCATATTTCATCCAGTTTATAACATAAGACTTGACAGCCTTACCAAATCAATATACATAATTTACCTTTCTTTTGAAAGCAAACAGTTTTTCAATAATTGTTTTGTGCCGAAGTGGCGGAATTGGTAGACGCGCTAGGTTCAGGGTCTAGTGGGAGCCTTCTCGTGGGAGTTCGAGTCTCCCCTTCGGCACCATAGAAATATAAAGGGTTTGGCAAAATTCAAAATTGCCGAACCCTTTTTTTATTGGCATTTATGATTTTCGATCTTTGTAGATTGTTTATTTTGAGGTTTTTGTTTATTTGGTCTGGGATGGTTTTTATGATGATTGTATCTATAAACATACTTTTGCGGTTTTATCCGGATGAAAGCGTTTGACAATAGGTTTCTGCCTAAATATACATCAAAGATATTTTATGTTATGGAAGCTCCAGCTTCCCTGCTTTTTCCTTTGTCCCGGCTATTAACCCAATCGCCCATCAGGAGAATAGAAAAATGGCTGAGATGGAAGATTCTTTGGATAAATTGACCATACGGGGATTCAAGTCCATTCGAGCATTAGAGGACTTTGAACTTAAGGATCTCAATGTTTTTATTGGTGGCAATGGCGCCGGTAAGAGTAACCTTATCGATTTCTTTCGATTGCTGAGGCAAATCATTGACGGCAACCTTAATGAATACATAAAGTCAAGAGGCGGCATCAGCGACTTCCTTTTTAATGGCCGCAAGGTGACGTCGCAAATGGAATTCAAAACAATCTTCGGTACCCGGGGATATCGTTTCAAGATTATACCGGGACCGTCAGAAAATTGTCTGCTTAATGATGAAGCCCGCTTCTACAAGCATGGATCTACAGGTTGGTGGGTGCTAGGCAACAGCCCGGATGGAAAATCGTTACTTGGCAAAGAAGCAAAGAGCAAATCAAGGGATAGCAAATTCAGTATGCCTGTATTTTCGGCAATTTCATCATGGCAAATTTATCATTTTCACGACACCAGCGCCACTGCATCAATGCGGCATTATGAAATCGTTCAGGACAATAAGGTGTTGCGCTTTGATGCCTCAAATATCGCACCGTATCTTTTGCATCTCAGAGATGATTATCCGGATGCTTACCGTGAGATTCTTGATTCGGTGCGTTTGGTAATGCCATTTTTTAATGATTTTCTCCTGGATGTTACAGAATTTGGTGAAAAACAGATGGTCAATCTTTCATGGCAGCAGAAGGGATCGGATTACCCAATGCAACCTTATCACTTTTCAGATGGCTCCATCCGTTTTATTTGCCTTGCAACTGCATTGCTTCAACCAAAGCCTCCGTCAACAATCATCATTGATGAACCGGAACTTGGATTGCATCCATCAGCCATTTCCATACTCGCGGAACTAATCCAGAACACTTCCAAACGGACCCAGTTGATTGTGGCTACGCAGTCTCCTGCGCTCATTGATCATTTCAGTGTGGAGGATGTTATTGTTGTCAATCGCAAAGATGGCGCATCCACCTTTGAACGATTGCAGGAAAAAGATTTTAATGCCTGGCTGGAAACCTATTCCGTCGGGGAACTCTGGAGTAAGAACGTGATTTCCGGAGGGCCGGTCTATGAGTGATTATGCTGAAATTGTTGCGCTTGTAGAGGGACAAACGGAGAGAATATTTATTGCAGATATGTTGGTGCCTTATCTATCCACAAGAGGCGTTTATATGACACCGATTATTATTTCCAAACCAGGACAGAAGGGTGGAGACATAAGATTCGCCAGGGTAAAGAACGATATTGAACTTCATTTGAAACAGCGGCGGGATACCTATCTGACGCTTTTTATAGATTTCTATGGCATCAAAAGTGATTGGCCAGGGCTTGAAGAGGCGAAACAACAAACAACCCCTTCCAGAAAGGCTTTAAAAATTAACAGTGCAACCAAGATTCGGGTAGAGGAGTTATTCGAGGGTTATCATGTGGACATTCGTTTTATACCTTATATCTCTATGCACGAGTTTGAGGCATTACTTTTCAGCGAACCTCAAAAACTTGCTGAATTGCTTCATGTCTCCCAGGCAAAAATTGAAAAAATCCTTACGGATTGCGGTGGGCCGGAAAATATTGATGACTCACCAATGAAAGCGCCATCCAAGAGGTTGGAAAAGCTTTCAGCAGGATACAAGAAAACATCGACCGGTATTGCGATTGCAAGATCGATTGGGTTGATTAAAATTCGTGAGAGCTGCCCTATCTTCAATGACTGGTTAACGGCTGTAGAAAATCTGACAGGAGCTTTCAATGGCTAAACAAAGGTCTTGAGGGCCAAAGCCTGCTTGCAAAAGCCGGAAATCCCCACTTATCTTGTGGACGATCCGAATTCGATCAATATTTTTATAAACTTGTGCCAACGCCAAACGAGGCATATACACAATTGTTATGGCCTGAGGATACCAGAAATAGATCAGCATTATATGCTTGTCCCGGCATTATCCGTGAATCGGGTTTCCGGATGCCTTTAAAGCGGTTTCCATCATAATCTCCGAAAGAGTGGGGTGCGCATGAATCGTATCTGCAAGCTCTTTGACCGTGCAGTTTTTTTGAATTGAAAGAGTGGCTTCGGCAATAAGGTCTGTTGCATTGGGTCCGATGATATGGACACCTAGGATTTTACCGGTATCGGAATCTGAAATGATCTTTGCCTGTCCGGAAATTTCGTTGATTACATGGGCTTTCCCGATGTGCCGGAACAGAACCGTGTGGGTTTGAATATTCCGGGAAAGAGTCGCGGCACTTTTTTCCGTATGGCCGACGCTCGCGATTTCCGGAATGGTATATACAGCATTGGGAAGAATATCATAACGCATTGTCCGATCATGTCCGGCAATATTATCCGCTGCCACCATCCCTTCAAAGGAAGCGGAATGAGCCAGCATGATCCTGGACGGCCCCAGAACATCCCCAATGGCATAAATGCAGGGTATATTGGTTTCCATTTTATCATTCACCCGGATCCAGCCATGCTCATCAGTCTTAACACCAGCATTTTCCAGGCCGATTCCATGGCTGTTGGGTATTCTTCCGATACAAACCAGCATTGCATCTGTGGTTAATTTCTGCTCATCTGATTTTTCTGTCTGAGTCAGAAAGGGTGACGGGCCGATTGTTACATCAAGACGGTTTCCGGAGCTTCGGCACCCTGTGATGCTTTTTTCAAGATAAACCTGGATTTTCATTTTTTTCATTTCACGTAGCAGGATGGAGGAGCATTCTTCATCCATAAAAGGCAGCGGTATCAGACAAGAAGCAGCTTCGATCAGGGTGACCCTGGAACCTAATGCGGAAAAAATAAAAGCAAATTCGCATCCGATCACACCGCCTCCCAGGATGGTTATGGATTCGGGAATCTGTGTGATGTCGAATATATCATCGCTGGAATAGACCTGTTTCCCATCAAAGGGAACGGAAGCCAGATCTCTGGGCCTGGCACCTGTAGCAATGATGAGTGAGTCCCATTGGATTTTTTCTGTTTTACCCTCCTGAAGCAATACTTCCATGCACCCGATCGCGCTGATTTTTCCTGTCCCGTTGATATAGCGGATGCCCTGTTTTGCTAATAATACATGAATTCCTTTGGCCTGGTTCTGGATGACTTTCTGTTTCCGAAGCATCAGATTGTTGAGATCAACGGTAATGTTTTCAGGTACAACGATTCCGAATTCTTCTGCTTTTTTCATTTTCAGGATCAACTCGGCTGTATTTTTCATGATTTTGGAAGGGATGCATCCGCGGTTCAGGCATGTTCCTCCGATTTTATCTGCCTCGATCAGGGTAACTTTTTTCCCATGCTTTGCCGCCCGAATCGCTGCGACATATCCTCCGGGACCTCCTCCGAGAACTGTAATATTGTCTTTTGTCATGATCACCTCCGGAATGTTGCCTAAAAAGTCAACGATACTGATGCGATATGTTTATGGTTTATAAATGATAGATTTTTTCTGATGATTTTGATATACTTTATCATAATTCAATCACAAATGAATTACAAAACTTTCTCTATTTGATGTCTTCATGATGGAATTCTTTTTCAGGCCAAAGGGTAGCGATGAATCCTCTGATGAACCAGACACCTCTGCATCATTGGCATAAACAGAATAACGCGCATTTATCTGAATTTTCCGGATATGAGATGCCGTTATGGTATCCAGCCGGAACCAGAACCGAACACCTTTCTGTGATCACCCATGTTGGAATATTTGATACCAGCCATATGGCTTCAATATGGATAAACGGTCCGGATGCGTTTCATCTTCTGCAATATGCTTTTTCAAGAGATCTGAACCGATGGAACGGAAAACCCGATTCACAACTGCCGGAAGGGCGATGCGCGTACGGCGTATTTTTAAATCCTTCCGGAGAGGTGATGGATGATGCAGTGGTATACCGGTTTCGCAATGACTGCTTCATGGCGGTTGTCAATGCAAGTATGGGGAAGACAATTACCCGGCATCTCACGGACTGCCGGGACAATATGAATGTTGAAATCAAGGACCTGACAGACCGGATCGGAAAGATGGATATTCAGGGCCCTCTGTCTGCAAAAGTTCTTGCAAAAGCCCTGACAGATCCGGAAAAAATATTGAAAAAAATGGCATATTTCAGCTTTAAAGGTTCCGGGCCTTTTTCTTCACATGGGGAAACAGTCAAACTGATCAATGGAATTCCGGTAATGGTATCCCGCACCGGGTATACTGGAGAGTTTGGTTTTGAACTGTTTGTCCGTTCCGAAGATCTCTTGCAGACCTGGGAGCTGATTTTTGAATCCGGTAGAAGTTTTGACATCCAGGCCTGCGGACTTGCGGCAAGAGATTCCCTGAGAACCGGGGCTGTTCTTCCTCTTTCCCACCAGGATATCGGGGCATGGCCTTATGTTCGTCATCCCTGGACTTTTTCCCTTCCTTTTAATTCCGAAAAAAACGGCTTTACAAAGCATTTTATCGGAGGGAATGTCCTGCTTGTGGAAAAAGAAGCAGAATATACCTATCCCTTTGCCGGGTTTGATCCCCGGAAAATCATAGCCGGAAAAGCGAGTGTCTCTGATTCAGCCGGAAAAACAATCGGCAGCGTTCTGACATGCACCACGGATATGGCGATCGACAGGCAGGGAGATCGGATTTACAGTATGGCTACTCCGGACAGGCCGGTTGACTTCCTTCCAAAAGGACTTTCCTGCGGTTTTGTCAAGGTTGAAGTACCCCTTGAAGCAGGAACGGTCGTGTATCTTGAAGATGGCCGGAGAAGGATAAAAGTCAGGATCGAGAACGATATCCGGCCGGACCGGACAGCCCGCTGTGCAATGGAAAAAATGTTATTGGCTTAACTGTTGATAATACAACTCCCGGATTACATATGGGAGTGATTTCATGTGTAGTGATTGTATGTGGAGTGATTATATGTGGGAGCGGCATCCTGCCGCGATAAGGAGAAGTTACAATGAAAGAGATTTTAGAATTGAATCTGCCCCAAAACGTCCTGTACACAAAAGATCATGAATGGATGGATACAACCGGCAACACCATGAGAATCGGCATCAATGATTATGCCCAGGATCAACTGGGAGAGATTGTCTATGTTGAGCTTCCGCAGATAGGGGCTTGTTTGAACAAAGGAGATGTATTTGGAACCGTTGAGTCGGTCAAGGCGGTTTCCGAAGTATTTATGCCTGTCAGCGGAGAGGTGATCCAGGTCAACACGGATCTGGAGAATGCTCCTGAACTGGTCAGCAGCAGTCCTTATGAAAAGGGATGGATGATTGAAATCAAGGCATCCAACCCTGACGAAGTCAAAACAATGATGGACAGGGAAGCATATCTGAAATTTCTGGAAGGAATCAAGTGATGCGGTATTTTTCCCATACACCGGAAGATATCCGGTCCATGCTTTCCGCCATCCATGCAGGCAGTATAGAAGATCTGTTTTCCTTGATCCCTGCAAATTGCCGGATGAAGAAAAATCCGGATATCCCTCCTCCGATGAGTGAATGGAAGTTGATCCGGAAGATGGAGGAAATGGCCGGGGATATGCCTTCCTCAGCCTACCGGTCGTATCTGGGGGCCGGCCGGTATGAGCATCACATTCCGTCCATACTGCCCTATCTTCTTGGCCGGTCGGAATTCTCGACAGCGTATACTCCCTATCAGCCGGAGATCAGTCAGGGAACCTTGCAAGCAATTTATGAATACCAGACCCTGACTTCCCGTCTGCTCGGGATGGATGTGGCGAATGCTTCCCTGTATGACGGCGCCTCGGCTTTATCAGAAGCACTTTTCATGGCTCTCCGCATCACAAAAGGAAAACAGATCGCCATGTCAAAACTGGTGCATCCATTTTTTCGGGAAGTAGTATCAACCTGTTTTGCCCCGACATCCTTTGAGATAATAGAGTTGCCTTTTCTGGATAACGGAACAACGGATATTTCAAAGCTCAAGGACATGGAAGACCTGGGCGCTGTTATTGTTCAATCGCCCAATTTTTTTGGATGCATTGAAGATCTTCGGAAGGTCTCTGAAACAATTGATCATCAGAAAACCTTGCTGATCGCCTGTTTTACGGAACCGATTGCTTTCGGCCTGATTCATCCTCCCGGGGATCAGGGCGCAGATATTGTCTGCGGGGAGGGGCAAAGCCTGGGAATACCGGTTTCTTTCGGGGGCCCGGGGCTTGGGATGCTAGCGTGCAAAGAGGCCTTTATCCGGAACATGCCCGGAAGGCTTGTCGGAAGAACAACGGATCTGGACGGCAAACCCGCATTCGTTCTTACCCTTGCAACACGGGAACAGCATATCCGTAGAGAAAAGGCTACCTCCAATATCTGCACCAACAGCAGTCTCTGCGCTGTTACTGCCCTGATGTTCATGGCTTCAGTGGGTGGTTCCGGAATCAGAAAACTGGCACAGCTCAATCATGATAAATCCGAATATGTAAAAAACGGATTAAAAGCAAAAGGAGTCCGGATTCCTTTTTCCGCTCCGACATTCAATGAGTTTGTGGTTCAGTTTGAAAATGGATTTTCAAAAAAATATGAAAAACTTCTTCAGGAAAAGATCATTCCCGGATTACCGCTTTCCGAGTTTTACCCTGAACTGAAAGATCACTATCTTATTTGTGTAACGGAAACCAAAGGCAAAGCCGATCTGGATCATTTTATAGAAAAGGTGACATCATGACAGAGACTTCCGCAACCAGAGGTTTGATCTTCAATGAACCGCTCCTCTGGGAGATCGGCAAAAAAGGGCGTATTGGTTTTTCCATGCCGGAGCATGACGTTCCGGACGCACCTCTTGATAAAGAATTCATCCGAAAAGATTCCGAGCTGCCAGACTTGAGCGAAGTGAATGTGATCCGGCATTTTACACGGTTATCTCAGTGGAATTTCGGGATTGATGCCGGGATGTATCCGCTGGGATCATGCACCATGAAATACAATCCAAAAGTCAACGAACGCGTGGCTTTGCTTCCGGGATTTGCCGAGGCCCATCCTCTGCTTCCGACCTCTCTTTCCCAGGGGATCTTACGGTTGATGTTTGAGCTGGAGCGTTGCCTGGCTGCGATTACTAGTATGGATGCAGTTACACTGCAACCCTCAGCCGGTGCACAGGGAGAGTTGTGCGGCATGCTGATTTTTCGGGCCTATCATCGGAAAAAGGGAAAACCCCGTTCGAAAATTATTGTGCCAAATACTGCCCACGGAACCAATCCATCCAGCGCAACCCTTTGCGGTTATAAACCAGTTGGAATATCCATTAATGAAAAAGGGATTCTGACACCAGATGCTGTGGCAGCATTGATGGATGAAGATACAGCCGGTATCATGGTGACCAATCCCAACACCCTTGGCTTTTTTGAAGAAAACATTCAGAAAATCTCGGAGATTGTTCATTCAAAAGGCGGTCTTGTCTATGGTGACGGCGCAAATATGAATGCTGTTATGGGCATTGTCGATATGGCAGCTTGTGGCATGGATATTCTGCATCTGAACCTTCACAAGACATTTTCAACCCCTCATGGGGGAGGAGGACCAGGAGCAGGTCCGGTTTGCACAAAAAAATATCTGGAGCCGTTTCTGCCTGTACCCCGTATCATTGAAGAGAAAGGAGTTTTTTCCCTTTCCAATGATTTTCCGGATTCTATCGGAAAACTTCATGCTTTTTATGGAAACGTAGGTATCATGATCCGGGCTTTGGCCTATATCCTTTGCATGGGAGGGGAAAATTTAAAAAAGGCCAGCCAGTTGGCGGTTCTCAATGCCAACTATATCAAGGAGAAGCTGAAAAAAGTACTTCATCTTCCGTATGATCGAACCTGCATGCATGAATGTGTTTTTTCAGATAAGAATCAGAATCCAACAAAGATAACGACCCTGGATATGGCAAAGAGGTTGATCGATTTCGGCTTCCATCCGCCTACGATCTATTTTCCTCTGATTGTAAAAGGCGCCATGATGATCGAGCCTACCGAGACAGAATCCAAGGAGGAAATCGATCGATTTATTGCAGCCATGGAACAGATTGTTGAAGAAGCAACAAACCAGCCTGATCTTCTTCGAAACGCACCTATGAAATGCAAGGTACGGAGACTGGATGAGGCGCAGGCTGCAAGGAAGCCGTGCTTGGCTGGTTAGACGGTTTGCCCGTTTTGGCCGGTTGACCGGGGTAATTTTACCATATGTAGGGGCATAAGCGCTAACTTAAATTGATTATTAGTCATTAACAATTGATTATTGTTTTATCATTTGTATGTGGGGGCCTATAGTCGCGATATTCATGCTTTGATCAAAATTTTATTTTGCGGCTGGAAGACCATTTTCACATGAAACCCGAAAATTATAAAATAATCAATAATCAACAATTAATGGTTAATTGTTAAGGTAGCGCTTATGCACTTGTAGGGGCAGGCCCCTGTGCCTGCCCTTTGTATGACCAGATATGGTTCCAACATAAAAACAAACCGGAATTAGAAGCCAATGACAGCAACCTTGAATCCCTGGTATTTTGTGACACTTCCGATTATGGATTATGAAAAGGTCAAGGATCTTCAGAATCAGGTGGTGTCTGGTAAGGTCGCCGGAACCCTTGGTGCAGAAGTAGTAATCTGGGTGGAGCATCATCCGGTAATCACGATTGGCCATCATGGCGGGAAAGAAAATCTGATGGTTTCTGAGGATTATCTTCAGGAGCAGAAGATTCCGGTGATTGCTGCGGAAAGAGGAGGAAATATTACCTACCATGGCCCAGGTCAATTAATTGCTTATCCGGTAGTCAACCTTCAAAGGCAAGGACTCAGCGTAACAGAGTATGTCCGTCTTCTGGAGCAGGTCATGATCATGACCTGCCATGAGTTTTCTGTACAGGCCAGCCGCAATCCGGTCAATCCAGGAATCTTTATTGGAAACAGAAAACTGGGTAGTGTAGGGATTGCGATTCGACATGGCGTATCTTTCCATGGATTCGCGTTGAACATCGATATTGCTCTTGAACCATTTCAATGGATCCATCCGTGCGGGCTCCGGGATATAAAAATCACTTCCCTGCAAAAAGAAACCTCTTCTCCGCTGAACCTGAAAATGATTCAACGGTCTGCGCAACAGCATTTTTGTGCTCTGTTTGGAATTGAGCCTGTCCAGGTTGAATTATCGGAATTGGAAAAAATGCTGTAGCTTTCCTTGCTTTTTTTTGGTAGTTGGTGTTTGTCTTTATGAAAACTAGTTCATCCAACATATACAGCATCATCAAATCATTAGGCCTGGTGTTTGGCGATATCGGCACCAGTCCGATTTATACGCTGACAGTCATTTTTTTAATCACCCCCCATTCTCAGGAAAACATTATCGGCGTTTTATCATTGATTATCTGGACGCTGATTCTGCTGGTCATGATTCAATATGCCTGGCTGGCCATGAGTTTGGGGCAGAATGGTGAAGGCGGAACCATTGTTTTAAAGGAAATTCTCACACCGCTTCTGAAATCGGGAAGACAAATCACGTTCGTCACTTTTCTTTCATTTATTGGTATTTCTCTCCTGATCGGTGATGGGGTGATTACCCCGGCGATCAGTATATTGAGTGCTGTTGAGGGGATGCTGTTGATTCCCGGACTTGAGAAAATGTCTCAGAACTGGTTGATTCTGATTGCCGCCATTATTGCGGTTGTCTTGTTTTCGGTTCAAAAAAAGGGTTCCGACAAGGTATCGGCTTTATTTGGTCCGCTGATGGTGATCTGGTTCTTATCGCTTACCCTGTCAGGTCTTGCGGCCATTGTATACACCCCTCTGGTATTCAAGGCTGTCAATCCTTATTATGGCATCCAATTTTTAATGAAACATGGCCTTGCAGGCTTCTTTGTATTGTCAGAGGTTACCTTATGCGCGACCGGCGGCGAAGCATTATATGCAGACATGGGTCACCTTGGCAGGGAACCCATTGTAAAAGCATGGTATTTTGTGTTTATCGCGCTTGTATTGAATTATCTGGGACAGGGCGCTTTTTTGATCCGCCATCCGGAGGCAAAAAATATCTTGTTTGCGATGGTTTTTTCTCAGGCTAAATTCTTATATGTTCCCTTTTTAATTCTAAGTATCCTTGCCACGGTGATTGCTTCACAAGCCTTGATCAGCGGATTATTTTCAATTGTATACCAGGGAATCACCACTAGAATCATGCCCATGTTAAGAATAGAGTATACCTCGACAACGCTGCAATCCCAGATTTATATCGGATTTGTAAACTGGTTTTTGCTGATCGCGGTTTTATTCATCATGGTTGAATTCCGGGAATCAAGCCGTTTGGCAGCCGCCTATGGTCTGGCTGTTACAGGAACAATGACCATTACCGGAATCATGATGACATGGATCTTCTGGCTGCGAAGGAAAAAACGGCTCACGTTCATATCTTCGATGATGCTGTTGGTCACCAGCATTTTTTTTCTTTCCAACAATTTTAAAATCCCTCACGGAGGCTACTGGTCCATCGTTATCGCATCCCTCCCGTTTGGAATTATTGTTCTGTATCGGGAAGGTCAAAAACAATTATATCGCGCGCTCCGGCCTGTATCGCTGGATTTGTTCCTGGTTGGTTACCGGGATATTTATTCGAAATTGAATAAAATTCAAGGAAGCGCGCTGTTTTTTGCAAAAGATCCGAAAGTGATTCCCCCATACCTTGCCCATACAATGATCAGCAATAACATCATCTATGAAGACAATATTATTGTATCCATTGTCAAACTGGATAAACCTTTCGGCATGGAAGGAGTTTTTAAACAAACAATCGATAAAGGACTTCGTGCTTTTGAAGTTCAGATGGGTTACATGGAGGTTGCTCCGGATGTTGGAAAAATATTGCGAAAATCCCAAATTAATGAAAAAGCGATTTTCTATGGTGTTGAAGATATTTATACAAACAATTTTTTCTGGCATATTTTTTCATTTATCAAAAAATTAACACCAAATATTGTTCATTTCTATAAACTTCCACGCAATAAAATGCATGGCGTTGTAACTCATGTGATCATGTAATGGTGAATGACAGCAGTCCACTCAGAAAACCCAAACCCCTCTGGCTTCGAAAGCGTCTTCCTGATCAGCCGGAATTTGAAGAGATCCGCACTCTCCTGAAACACTCCTGCCTGAATACAGTCTGTGAGTCAGCAAAATGCCCGAATATATGGGAATGCTTTTCAAAAAAAACAGCAACCTTTCTGATCATGGGCAACCGATGCACAAGAGATTGTCGTTTTTGTGCAATTGAACATGGGCCTGTTGAGCTGCCTGATCCAAAAGAACCGGCTCATGTAGCAGAAGCAGTACAGAAAATGGGTCTGGAACATGCAGTCATTACTTCTGTGACAAGGGATGATCTTGCGGATTTCGGCGTATCCTGTTTTGTGAAAACCATTCAGGAGATTCGGAAGCGTTCACAGGGGATTGCTGTGGAAGTGCTGATACCGGATTTCTGCGGTGATGAAAAAGCTATTGAATCCCTGGTCGCTGCTGAACCGGACGTGATCGGCCATAATATTGAAACGGTTCCGGGATTGTATCCAATTGTCAGGCCCCAGGCAAAGTACAGGGTTTCGCTTGCCTTGCTGCGACAAGTGAGTGCTTCCGGAAGAACCATTTTTGTAAAATCCGGCATGATGCTCGGTCTGGGAGAGACAAGAGATGAAATCCTTCGGACAATAGATGATCTGTTATGTTCCGGATGCCGGATTCTAACCCTCGGTCAATATTTACAGCCCACCAGAAATCATATCCCGGTGAATCGGTTCATACCCCCTGAAGAGTTTCATTCATGGCAGGAAAAAGCCATGGCCATGGGGTTCCGGCAGGTTGTCAGCGGACCGTTTGTCCGCAGTTCCTACCATGCCGGAAACCTGTTTCGCACGATGAAGGCTTCTGAGAAGCCTGAAGTGCCTGTTCAAGGTCTTGGATGATATCCATCTATATTCTGGCTTGCACCGGTTATAACGGATACGGCAAAACAGATCGCAGACATTCCCGAAGATGTGCAGATGGCATTTGAGAAACAGACTTGACGCATCAGGCAGAATAACTTAGAGATAGTTCCAGGTTTATAAAATGAAAGGATTATCCAATGTTTGAGTATCTGTTATCCAAAGAACAGCTTGCAATACGGGATGAAGCAAGGGAATTCGTGAAATCCATTCCTCGGCAGATGATTATTGATATGGATCAGGACAAGATTAAATTCCCCAAAGAGTTTCTTCAGGAAGCCGGAAGATTGAATCTGATGGGATGCCGTTATCCAAAAGAGTGGGGCGGAAGAGGACTGGATTGGGTAGCTACCACTGCGGTTATGGAAGAGATCGGCACGCTCGGTTATATTTTTGCCTGTGTTTTCGGTGTGGGAGCGGAACTGGTATGTGATGCAATCATCCTGCACGGCACAGATGCGCTTAAGGAAAAATATGTCAAACCGCTGCTGAAAGGTGAAATATTCGCAGCCGAATGCCTGACCGAACCTAGGGGCGGGTCTGATTTTTTCGGTGCAACCACAAAAGCGGAAGACAAGGGGGATTATTTTCTGCTGAACGGACAGAAGCGGTTCATCGTGGGAGCAGAAGGAGCGGACTACTTTCTGGTATACGCAAAAACAGATCCAAAAGCAGCGCCTCATCAATCATTAACCTGCTTTATCGTTGACCGGGGGCCAGGAGTAGTTGTCGAATATTTATACGGCCTCATGGGATGCAGGGGAGGAGGAGCAGGAAGGCTGGTCTTTAAGGATGTCAGGGTTCCAAAAGAGAATGTTGTAGGATCTGTCAACAATGCTTTTGCGGTGTTTAACACCATGATGATACCGGAGCGGCTGGGTACGGCAGGGATGACCATCGGCGCTGCCAGACCGGCTCTGGAGATTGCAACCGGTTATTCAACCCGAAGAAAGGCATTTGGAAAAACCATCAACCAGTTTCAGGGAGTGAGTTTCCAGATTGCAGAAGCCGCCATGCTGCTGGATGCCTGCCGTTCCATGATCTATACTACCTGCCGGGCGGTAGAGTCCAATATCCATCCGGCACAGATCCGGAGGATGGTTTCAGAATCGAAAAAGTTTGTCACCGAGTCCTGTCAGAAAGTGGCTCACAACGCCATGCAGGTCATGGGCGGAATCGGGTACACCAATGTGTATCCCATTGAGCGGATCGAACGGGATCTTCGTCTTGCCTCCATCTGGACCGGTTCCAATGAAGTGATGTCCCTGATTATTGCCCACGAGTGGTATGGCGAGTATGCAAAAAGCAAGCAGGCGGCAAGAACCCGCGATTGCGAAGGGGATGCACTGGAAGCTTATGCAGTGGATGAAAAAATATATGAATAACCATCATTTCAGCAGCTAATCAAAAAAAGAGAGCATCACCACACTCCAGAACGGTAACGAAACAGGATGCCCATATCTCACTGAATCAAATCCTTCTCCGATTTCGTCTGATTCCGGCCAGCTTTCTTAGCAGCATACAGCGCCCTGTCTGCTCGTTCGATGATTGAAGCAGTATCGTCTTGCGGATTGATTTCCGCCACACCAAAACTGGCTGTGACCTTGATGGTTTCCAGATCGGTTTGGGGTTCCTTCAAGTGGCTGACGGCGATTCGGATACGAAGGTGCTCGGCGAGAACTCGGGCGTTATCACAGGTTGTTTCCGGCAGCAGGATCACGAATTCCTCTCCACCATATCGGGTTGGGATATCCCGACCCTTAACACCTTTTTTAAGCACCGTTCCAACGGTTTTCAATACCGTATCCCCCATCAGATGGCCGTATGTATCGTTGAATTTTTTGAAATGATCGATATCGAGAATGATGACGGAAAAGGGTTCGTTGGTCGATCTATATGTTTCCACGAGGTTTCGGATTTCCATGTCAAAGATCCGCCGGTTGAAAAGCCCTGTGAGGGTGTCGGTTGAAGCAACGGTCTCGATTGCCTCCAGTTTTTTATTCAGGGTTTCTGTTTGATTTTGAGCCTTTTGAAATTCATCTTGCAGTTGACGGTTTTTGTCAGCCATTTTTTGGGTGTCAACAATGATCGAACCTACGATATCCTTAACTTTGGTTATATTTCCAGTAAGGGAGAGATCCTCGGAATAGCCGGAAAGTTTTTTTTCATACTCATTGGAAGCGTTGCTGGCATTCAGTATGCCCTGCAGCATGTCCTGAAGAATGCGTTGGGTTTCCTGTTGAACTTTGGCCATAATCTCCTTATGGTCATGATCCAGATACTGTTTGTAGAGATCGATGATCGTCTCATGGGTGAATGGAATTTTTTTATCCACCATCTTCTGGATGGCATCCCACAGCACAGGATTTTTACCCTCAAAATATTCATACCAAACCAGGTAACTTTTCGGTGACAATGGGAAACCAAGTTTTTCGGCCTGTTGATAAATCTGGGTCGATATCCGATGGATGATTTGCATCTCCTGATTCATATTACTCATGTTGCACCTATTTTTTGGTTTGACAGCTCTGTCCTATGGAACGTTGACTCAATTCCTGACGATTCCCGGTTTTCGATGATCCGTCGTTATCCTGATTTTTACCGGATGACGAATCGATTCAAGGAGAATGGTACGAATGCTATAATCCGGCGATATGTCCAATATGGTTCAATGGATCGGTTTTTTTTGGTTAAGGCGACTTTGGGTATTAATGATAAGATTTTATTTTTTCCAGTTTTGATTATAATTGAAACCTGCTTGTGAGTCAAGAACTTAGTCAATGCATCATGTTGAACATAATGGAATCAGTTTCCGGTGTATATGCTTATGTTTTGTAGGTCGGGTTGAGGTATGAAACCCGATAATGGGTTTACTTTTGAATACGGGAGTAAACATCCGCATCGAGCGGCAATTGGTGTCCGGCTTTCAGATAGTGAAAGCCGCTTGCTGCGATCATTGCGGCATTGTCCCCGCATAAATCAATGGGTGGAATGTGCAATGTCAGGTTTTGATCCACAGCCTGGGATCTGATTTTTTCTCTCAGCCCTTTGTTTGCTGCCACTCCTCCAACAATTGCGATATGGTTGCAGCCTGCTTCCTGAGCTGCTTTCATCAGTTTGAAACAGAGTACATCCGTCACCGCATCCTGAAATCCAGCCGCGATATCAGCGGCCTGCTCCTGGTATTCATCCTGATGATTTTGGATATACCGATTTACGGCGGTTTTCATTCCGCTGAAGCTGAAATCAAATCCATTTTTGTCCAGATAGGATCTGGGAAACTTGATTTTTTTGGGATCACCCCTGGCCGCAAGTTCATCAATAATGCTCCCGCCTGGATAGCCTAAATTCAGCATCTTGGCAACTTTATCAAAGGCTTCGCCGGCTGCGTCATCTCTTGTCCGGCCCATCACTCTGGCCTGTGTATGGGAGGTTACATGATAGATACTGGTATGTCCGCCGGAAACAAGGAGAGCAACAAAAGGGAACTGCGGCGGATTGTCGCAGATAAACACCGAGTTGATGTGTCCTTCCAGATGGTCGACACCCACAACAGGGATATCACGGGCCCATGCCCATGCTTTTGCAAAAGAGAAACCCACAAGCAGGCACCCGATCAGTCCGGGGCCTTGTGTAACAGCCACGCCGTCAATCTCTGACAATATTCTTCCGGATGCCTGAATGGCCTCATTGACTACCGGAACAATGGATTCAATGTGTTTCCGGGAGGCAAGCTCGGGAACCACACCGCCATATCGATGATGGATATCGGTCTGTGAAGAGACAATGGAGGAAAGAACCTTTTCCCCGTTTTCCACAACAGCTGCTGCGGTTTCGTCACAGGATGACTCAATGCCGAGAACAATCATTCTATCAACAAGTTGTTTCTTTAGTCCATTTGATCTGAGTCTTGGATGTTTTTCGTTCGACAACCGTTCCGATGAGAAATGCTTTTTCATTCATCCCGGAAAGCCGCTCGAGTATTTCCTGTGAAGCCTCTTCCGGAACAACGGCAATCATTCCAATGCCATTGTTAAAGGTCCTCAGCATCTCCGGATCCGTTATTTTGCCGGCCTGCTGGAGAAAGGAAAAGATGGGAGGGATAGCCCAGGAATCTTTCTGGATTTCGACTTTACAGGACTGGGGAATGATTCGGATGATATTTTCGGATATCCCCCCGCCGGTAATGTGGGCCAACCCGTGAATGGGAAAATCTTTAATCAGACGTCGAACGGTTTCTGTATAAATCTTGGTTGGTTCCAGGAGTTCTTCACCAATGGTTCTCCCCAGTTCCGGGACCATGGAGTCAATTTTGAGTTTCAGCCTGTCAAAGCAGATTTTCCGGACAAGGGAATATCCATTGCTGTGCAGTCCGCTGGATCCGATGCCAATGAGTTTATTTCCCACACGGATTTCCGAACCATCAATGATTTTACTGTTATCCACAACACCCACGGCAAACCCGGCCAGATCATATTCGCTTTCATGATAGATGTCGGGCATTTCAGCGGTCTCACCACCGATGAGCGCACATCCAGCTTGACGGCAGCCCTCGGCAATACCCTTGATAATGTCGGCAGCGGTTTGGATATTCAATTTGCCAATGGCGAGATAATCAAGGAAAAATAATGGTTTTGCTCCCTGCACAATGATATCGTTGACACTCATTGCCACAAGATCAATACCGATTGTATCGTGTTTATTCATCATAAATGCGATTTTGAGTTTTGTGCCGACACCATCTGTGGAACTGACAAGAACCGGTCTTTGAAGATTTTCAACATTCAGCGAATAAAGCCCCCCGAATCCCCCGATTTCTCCCATTACACCGGTTCTGGGGGTCTGGTTCGCGATCTCTTTGATTGTTTTTATAAATGTATTTGCCTTGTCAATATCGACACCGGCATCAGCGTAAGTCATAGGGTCTGTCATTATTTTCTCCTGGATTAGACGATCAAAAAGACAGCGAAAAATTTAAACTGAAACCAATGAAAAGTCAAAACAAATTTTGACATCCGTACTGCCATCGTGTAATGTCTGGTTATTGAAAGGGAAATAAGCAGCTAGGCGGAAACCGGGTGGGAAATACCCTGGGGTCTTTTGACATACCGGATGTTTCGTTGGTCAAAATCGTTACAAGACAATGACAGGTTGAAAGATGACAAAATTTGCAAGATTGGATCGTTTGCCGCCGTATGTTTTTGCTACGGTCAATCAGATTAAGATGGAAGCAAGGCGTGCCGGAGAGGATATCATTGACCTGGGGATGGGAAATCCGGATCTGGGAACACCGGATCATATTGTGGAAAAGCTGATTGAATCGGCAAAGAAACCTCACAATCACCGGTATTCGGCATCCATGGGAATCACCAAACTTCGGCATGCCATATCGCAATGGTATGGACGCCGATATAATGTGGACATCGATCCTGAAACCGAGGCCATTGCCACAATCGGCGTGAAAGAAGGATTGTCCCACTTGATTCTGGTGACCATCCGCCCCGGAGATGTGGTGTTCGTTCCCAATCCTACGTATCCCATCCATCCGTTTTCAGCTATTATAGCAGGCGGCGATGTCCGGGGTATCCCTTTGAGCCCGGAATCCGATTTTTTTGAAAACCTGATCGCCGCAACCCGGCAGACCTGGCCAAGGCCCAAGGTTCTGATTTTAAACTATCCGCATAATCCAACGACAGCGGTTGTGGATCTTGAATTTTTTCAAAAAATTGTCGATTATGCAAAAGAGCATGACATCATGGTCATCCATGATTTTGCCTATTCGGATCTGGTATTTGACGGGTATCAGGCACCCAGTTTTCTTCAGGCAAAAGGTGCAAAAGATGTGGGGGTGGAGTTTTTTTCATTATCCAAAAGTTATAACATGGCTGGATGGCGGGTTGGTTTTTGTGTGGGAAATCCGGAAATTGTCGCCGCACTCAGAAGGATCAAAAGCTATCTGGATTATGGGATTTTTCAACCCATCCAGATTGCCTCGATTATCGCACTGCAAGGCCCACAGGACTGTGTTGCAGAAATATGTGATACATACAGGGCAAGAAGAGATACATTGATATCCGGATTGAGCCGCGTTGGATGGGAAATTGAAAGTCCCAAAGGCACCATGTTTGTATGGGCAAAAATTCCGGAAAAATTCCGCAGCATGGGGTCTGTGGAGTTTTCCAAAATGCTGGTACGGGAAGCCAAGGTGGCGGTTTCTCCGGGCCTGGGGTTTGGAGAATACGGGGATGAGCATGTTCGTTTTGCCCTGATTGAGAACAATATGAGGATCAATCAGGCTGTGAGGGGAATCAAAAAGGTTCTTGGATAGGTTGATATCGCTAAGGAGAATAACGGATCATGAAAGAAGTGAAAATCGGATTGTTGGGTTGCGGAACCGTTGGAACCGGAGTCGCCAGGATTTTATTGAAAAGCTGCGACTTGCTCCAATCCCGGATCGGTACAAAGCTTATTCTAAAACATGTGGCAGATCTGGACATGAAAACCGATCGAGGCATCTGTTTTGATGACGGAGTGTTTATCTCCGATGCATTTCAGGTCGTTAATGATCCGGATATTGATATTATCGTCGAGATGATCGGTGGAAGTACTATTGCCAGAAAGCTGATAATGAAAGCCATTGATAATGGAAAACATATTGTGACTGCCAACAAGGCATTGCTCGCTTCACACGGCAATGAAATCTTCCAGGCAGCATCCCAAAAAGGAGTGGATATCGGGTTTGAGGCCAGTGTGGGCGGTTGCATGCCGATCATTAAAACCATCCGTGAATCTCTGGTGGGGAACCGGATTTCAGAAATAAGGGGGATACTGAACGGCACCTGTAACTATATCCTGTCCAGTATTACCGAGACCGGTGTTCCGTTTGCAGATGCATTGAAAAAAGCTCAGGAAAAAGGCTATGCAGAAGCAGATCCGACACTGGATATCGAAGGATTGGATACGGCTCATAAGCTGGCGCTTTTGTCTTCTCTGGCCTATGGGATGGAATTGAATCTGGATGATATCTACGTGGAGGGGATTTCCAGGATCGATTCCATGGATATTGAGTTTGCCAAACAGTCCGGATATACAATCAAACTGCTGGCCATCAGCAAGTTTTCAGGAGACTCTGTGGAAGCGCGGGTGCATCCCACCATGATTCCATGCGAGAAGCTGCTTTCCAATGTAAACGGTTCATTGAATGCCGTATCAGTTACCAGTGACGCGGCAGGAGAGATTCTGCTGCATGGGCATGGGGCAGGCATGATGCCTACGGCCAGCGCCGTGATTGGAGATATCGCAGATATCGCGCGTAACCTGATGCTGGGGATCAGCAACCGGATTCCGGCCTTGTCCTATCAGCCGCAGCATATCCGGAAAATCCCTGTAAAACCCATGGATGATATCAGGACCCATTATTATTTCCGGTTTTCAGCCCTGGACCAGCCGGGAGTACTTTCCAGGGTCGCCGGGCTGCTAGGGGATCATGGCATCAGCATTCAGACCGTTCACCAGAAGGGAAGGGATAAGAAGGGCGCTGTGCCCATTGTCATGCTGACGCATATTGCCAAAGAGGCGGATGTCCGGAAAGCATTTGACCAGATCAGCAGTCTGGATGTAATAGCCGATCAACCCGTGCTGATCCGGATTGAGTCAGATGACTTGGATTAGATGGGTAAAAAAAAAGAAAAGAGGTGTCATGAATATTGTATGTTCTGATCTGGAAGGGGTCTTTGTACCGGAGATCTGGATCAATGTTGCAAAAAAAACAGGAATTGAGGAACTGAAGCTGACCACACGGGATATTTCAGACTATGATGTTCTGATGAAAAGACGATTGAAAATTCTGGCAGCAAACAATCTGAAGATACAGGATATCACGGCAGTAATTGCAACCATGGACCCGCTGGAGGGTGCGCTGGAATTTTTAAACTGGCTCCGATCCCAGACCCAGGTGATTATTGTATCCGATACCTTTTCACAGTTTGCCGGCCCGCTGATGGAAAAACTCGGGAGGCCGACCCTGTTCTGTCATTCCCTTACCATTAATGGAGATGGTACGATAACCGGATACAACCTGCGGCAGCCCGAAGCCAAGAGACAAACCGTTCTTGCTCTGAAAAGCCTGAAGTACAGGGTGGTTGCTTTTGGCGATTCCTATAATGATATCGGAATGCTGAAAGAGGCGGATGCGGCCATGCTTTTCCGGCCTCCGGAAAATGTCATTCAGGAATTCCCGGAATTTCCGGTAACAACGGATTATCATACTTTACAGAAATTGCTGCAAAAAGAGCTGGCAGTATCATAGTGATCACAAGGTTATGCTGGAGATTACGGAAAACGAAAAGGGGCTGACCTTTAAAATATTTGTGCAGCCGCGTTCATCCAAAAATGAAATCAAGGGTCTGCATGGTGATGCCTTGAAAGTCCGTCTGACCGCACCGCCGGTAGACGGAGCTGCCAATGCTATGTGCATAAAGTTTCTGGCCGGATGTTTTGATATTTCAAGATCAAATATAGAGGTGGTTTCAGGGGTTTCCTCAAGAACGAAGCTTGTTCGCATTCAGACTGAATCGAACAGAAACCGCAAAGAAGAGATCGGACGGATCAAAAAAAAGATTGAATTGTTTATAAAAAATTAGTATTTTCTTGACAAGGTTTTTTCAGTTCTATATATAAATCAACTCTGATGCGGGGTGGAGCAGTCCGGTAGCTCGTCGGGCTCATAACCCGAAGGTCGTTGGTTCAAATCCAGCCCCCGCTACCATTAATAAAAACAGGGACTTAGGATAGATTCTGAGTCCCTTTTTTATTGGGTAGAAAAATAATACCCAACACTATACCCAACACTCAGTTTTAAAACAGACAAAAATCAGGTGAAATTTTATTTTTGGAAATGAGACTTTCGAAGGGTAAAAATTGGATTTTCCGGATTTAGGTACAGTTGATATTTCTTTTTCGAATCAATAGCCAGATTATCCTAAAAATAGGTTTCGTTAATCTGGAAGAATCACAGGATCGGACGTCAAGTGATTTCGTGAGATCGGTTCTTCATATCGCATTTGTACAATTTATTTATGAATGATGCATACTCCCAGATTCCAAAATATGATTACTGAATCAATAAAAAAATATTCATCGCGTCCTACCCTATACCTGCGATTATAAAGCAGTATTTTTGATTATTTTTTCATCATCACATAATATCCATAGGGATGGTGATCCGGTTGCAACACAACGGTTTTTACTTTACAGACACCTTAAATTGCACCTATAAATACTGTTGACACGCAAGGCGCTTTTCACATATCTTCATCTTCAAAAAACTCATTGCATAATGCTTGCAAGTGCATAAGTGAGCAGATTAGAAGATCCCGGTGCGGAAAAACCGCACCGGGATCTGTGAGGGGGCGGTCGGGTAACTGGCCGTTCTACCTTGATTCCAAGGGCTTGGAATTTATGATTAGAGGAAAGGGGCTAAAAAACGATGGACAATGAAATTTGTCTAGCATGTGGTGGACCTCTTAAGGACGGTAAAGACTATATTGAAGGAAGGTGCAATGATTGTAGGGAAAAAGGTTTAAAGGCGAATAAAAAAATTATTAAACAACAAGAAAGAATGCGTAAGGGTATTAAGAAATCCAACTTGAAAGTTATTGGGATAAAACTAATTATCGCATGCTTTTTGGTGCCGTTGATAATTCAAGTAAACCTTGATAAGCCAATACCATACTATTACCTAATTCCACTCGACGTCCTACGCCTTGGGATCTTAGTAGGTATTGGATGTCTCATAGTGCACTATCGAAGCTTAAAGGCTATTGGTATAACACTAATTATCTCGTTCGCATTGCTGAGACCGATAATTAAAGATAAACTTGATCAACCTGATCAACCAATGCCATACTATTACGATATTCCACTCGTCCTTGGGACTTGCGCAGGCTTTGGATGTCTGTTAGCACACTATCTAAGGCGGAAACAGTCAAAATAGGTCTTAGCTTTAAATTTGATCAAAAACTTTAGTGCATAACAGAATAGCAGCCGTGCCGATTCGCCCATTTCCGAGCCGCAGCGTCGAGATCCGGCAGGCCACAGTTGAGGTAATCTTCGGTTAATGTCTTGATAGAGATCCAATTATGTGCAAAATACAAATACAAATCAAAAATGTTGGTCACGAAAAAAATTTTCGATGAATATTCTTCAAGCGGTGAGCCGCTCTGATATTTTTGAGCAAAATTACGTGGAAAAATTCGAAAGATCAGGAAAAATTAAAAGTCCTTTAATGGTTGGGTGGAAATGACCAAGATCCTATCTTTAAAAAAAATATATATCTAACCACGGCGCTGCACCGTACGCTGACCGGCGCTACGCTTGGTTGGCTCCGGTGAGCTTTTAGTTAGCCCGAGAAAGGAGAATGTCATGAGTAGACTAAATTTCGATCCCCTTATAATCCCCAAAGTCACCGCACTTCTCGCTATGTGTGTTCTCATTGGCTGCGTTTCCACGGTGCCAAAGACGTCTCAGCAAGTCTCCGAGCCACCAACTTCTTCGGCCCAGTCCAGCATGTCTGCGGAACAACGCCAAGCAAAAATTAATGCCGATATTAGTTTCATTGTCAATGCTCTTGTGGTGTATAGAAAAGATCATGGGGCGTATCCAACAGACCAACAAGGACTGCAGATCCTATTAACCGCCAGTGCATCTGGGCCGCCATACGCAAATGCATTGCCCAAAACACCGTGGGGACGGGACTACCTTTACAAGACCACAGACGTATTGCTGATATGCTCTGCACGATCCCAACCCATGGGTATTGGCTGGAAGTGGCGTGAGGGAAACCAGCAGTGGGAAAGGACAGACAACGGCTACATCGTCCAGGTCTTGACACCAGAGGGTACTTATAACTCCATGCCTAAGAATCAGTTTGGTGACCTGCCGCCCGATGTCTATATCGCCCCGGCTAGTGGAATCAAATAAACATGAGCGGCTAACGAGCCGTTCCACCAGATCGCTTACGCTCCTGGTGAACTTGGTGTTCGGGGAACAAAAAAGAAAGGAGAAAGACATGCCAACACGCCTAAGACAGATAGCTCTCGTCGGCTGTTTCAGCGTGATGATAATAACGTTCGGTTGTGGAAAAAGCGAAGAGTCGAAACCGGCAACTACAGGAGCTCAGCCGACTGCGACAGCTCAACCTGCCGTAAAGCCAAAGAAGCAATCGCCGGAGGCCATCGCAGCAAAGTTGGACAAAATGGGGGTGAAAGTGCAGGTCAAGTCAGAGGACGAGTTCCTCATAACAGAAGGTTTTCCCTACCAGAAGGACCTTAGCCTCGACTACGTCATCGAGATTGCCAAGATCGAGAAGGGCGTGTTCACGGCCTCTGAAAACAGCAACGTTCCTATAGAAATGATGGGTATGGTTTACGCTGTCGCAGGAGGTTCCTTCATACCCAAGTGCAACGCGAAGGAAGGTACGCGAACACTCGCAGATACGGTCGGGAACACGTGGATTTTTAAAGAATCAGGCATGGAGTTCAATGTCTACCTGCCTGCGGCGACGAGTCCAGTCCTCATTGTCCGCTCAAGGACGGAGGGAGCGATAATCAACTTCACCAAGGAGGGAGTGCGGCTCAAAGGATTCATCCTGAAGCCGTTTGGAGAACCGTAAACCACCACCGAGTACACAGAACGCAGAATGGAGACACCGAACGTTGGGCATCGATTCATGATAGACCCAAATATAGACGGTAGCCCCACTGTCTCTTCGAGATTGGTACGGAATCAACTGACTAAGGAGGAAAATGGGATGAGTTGCTTGGATAAAAGCGTCAAATGCTTGGTTATGATGTTTGTAATATCTTGTATCTTCCTGTCAGCCTTTGCATACGCTGGCATTGACGACGAGTTGGCAGCAGTTACCAAAAAAGGTAACGCAATAGAAATCCGCCCCCTAATAGATAAAGGGGCCAACGTCAACGCACGAGATACTGATGACTCAACAATACTGATGGTAGCATCGGACTACGGTCATATAGAAGCCGTGAAGATATTGCTTGCGAAAGGCGCTGATGTTAATGCAAAGGCTAACAATGGATTTACAGCTCTAATGACTGCATCAAACAAAGGGCATTCAGAAGTCGTGAAAATACTGCTTGAAAGCGGGGCTGCCGTAAACGCCAAGACAAAAGAGGGATTTACGCCTTTAATGTATGCGTCATTGAAAGGACACGCGCAGGTTGCGGAATCATTACTTGCTAAGAGGGCGAGTCTTAACGACAAAGA
>PNOB01000007.1 GCA_013824585.1 Desulfobacterium sp.
CAATCCGTCATTCATGCTGCGGATTTAAACTCCATTTATAAGGGATTATTAACCGAACATATATGCACGCAGGAAGTAATATCATTAAATACATACCAGCAGTCCCCTGTAAATTTTTGGGTCCGTGAAAAAAAACAGTCAAATGCGGAAATTGATTTAATCATCCCGCATGAAGGAAATCTGATTCCGGTTGAAATAAAATCAGGGAAACAAGGCACCTTGAGATCATTGCATCAATTCATCGGCCTTTCTTCCCATCCTTACGCTGTGAGGATATACAACGGTGTTGTTGGGATAGATGACGCTGTAACTCCTGACGGCGTGAAATATAAATTATTAAATCTGCCGTATTACCTGATTGGAAGTATCAGAAGATATTTAGAATGGTTTATAAAAATGCAGGAGTAAAACCCCCTGCCTCAACAGACAAAAGTCTTCCCGGATAGTCGGGAGTGACCTTTCTTATGACCTTTTTCTTAATGAGCATGAAAGTTCTGAGGCATATCGGTCTGACCGGAATCCTTACCAGGCTTCCTGCACCCATTCTTTCCGCATTGGGAATCAGCAGAACTGCCTCACCGATCACGATCATCCGCATTCAGAAATCCCGGATCCTGATAAATTTCTGAAAACCGTTTTCCTTTTGTACTGTTCTTTTTGTAAAAATCAATGCATTTCCTTACTACTTCCAGGACTTCATCTTCATTGAACAAGCCGGGAATTTCACTGGCAAGTCTGGGATGCCTTCCCAGCTTGCCGCCGAGCTGAATCCGGAATCCCTTCTTCTCTTCGGCAATGGTGCCAGTCGGACATACGGTAATGCATTTCCCGCATTTCACACAAAGCGGATAATCAATGACCGCTTTTTCTTCTTCTGCATGGATCAAGATCGCATTCTCTTTACAGACTTCCTCACACGCACCGCAAGCAGTACAAGGGATATCCGTTTGCATGGGAAGCGATGCGCCCAGAATCCCGATATCCTTGATCTGAGGCTGGGAGCATGCATTCGGACACTCTGAAACACTGGTTCGGAATTCATGATGGAACTTGAGAGCCCCAGGAACGCTTTTTCGTAAAAAGCCGAGGATATCTTCTTTTTTAAAAAGATCCTCTATTTTTTTGAGGAGAATTTCACTCATCACAATCCGGTTGGGGCAGCCATTCTGCCCAAAACAGGTATCGGCCTGATACCCTTTGATCTCGGAATCCATTCCTGAAACAAACCGTGCACGAGTCGAATTGACCTCCACCATGGTGATGATCGATTTTCCCTCAATGGCCGCTTCCTTTTCGATTCGGCCGATGACTTTTTTCCGGACAAAAAAAGGAACTTTTTTTACAGCATCTTCAGCCTCCTGATTCCATTTCATGGCAGCTCCGCAAGGTTCATTGTATAAAAAGATCCGTACTGATATATCGTTCTCCAGTACTGGGGAGTATCACAACAATCCTTTTCCCCTTGGCATCCTCCCTCTTTGCCACCTTAACTGCTGCGCAGACCGCTGCCCCGGAAGATATTCCGCACAAGATACCCTCGGATCGGGCAAGCATTCTTGCGGTCTCAAATGCTTCCTCATTGGTTATGGTGATGATTTCATCGATAATGGATTGATCCAGAACATCCGGAACAAACCCCGCACCGATTCCCTGAATTTTATGCGGCCCTGGTTTTCCTCCGGAAAGAACAGGAGAATCCGCAGGTTCAACCGCAATCGCCCGGAAGCTCGGTCTTCTCTCTTTAATGACCTGGGAAACACCGGTGATTGTTCCGCCTGTACCGACTCCGGAAACCAGGATATCAACGGTTCCATCTGTATCTGACCAGATCTCTTCCGCCGTTGTTTTCCGATGAATCGCAGGGTTTGCAGGATTCTGGAACTGATCCGGCATAAAACAATTTTCCCTTGAAGAACACAGCTCTCTTGCTTTTGCGATTGCTCCTTTCATACCTTCCTTTCCAGGCGTTAAAACCAATTCAGCTCCCAGATGAACAAGCAGTTTTCTGCGCTCAACGCTCATGGTTTCCGGCATGGTCAGACACAGCTTGTATCCCTTCTCCGCACAGATAAAGGCAAGGGCAATACCTGTATTTCCACTGGTCGGCTCGACAATCAATGTCTGCTTGTTGATGAGAGATGCTTCTTCTGCAGCGGTTATCATTGCACCTGCAATGCGGTCTTTCACACTCCCCAGCGGATTGAAAAACTCCAGCTTTGCAATGATATCCGCATGAATCCCCTCACCGAGTTTATTCAGATGAACCATGGGAGTTAAACCAACTGTATCGCTGATTTTCGAAAATATGTTCATGACTCCTCCTTCACTTATAAATAAGCTTTGGTTCTTCCATCAGTACTTTTGTATCTGGTGGAATTGATTTTATAATCCATACATTTCCGCCAATCACCGATCGCGCTCCGATGATGGTGTCTCCTCCCAATATGGTTGCGCCGGAATAAATGATGACACCCTCTTCGATGGTTGGATGACGCTTTTTTCCCCGGAATCTTGTTCCGGCTTCTGGTGGAAGGGACAGTGCTCCGATGGTCACTCCCTGATAGATCCGAACATTTTTTCCGATCTCTGCCGTCTCGCCGATCACAACCCCTGTTCCATGATCAATGACAAACCCCTCACCAATGCTGGCTCCCGGATGAATGTCAATCCCTGTAACACTATGGGCATGCTCGGTCATCACCCTGGGAAGCAGGGGGACCCCGTACTGGAACAATTTATGTGCTACCCGTTGAACAGTCGTTGCAAATATCCCCGGGTAGCTGAATATGATTTCATCATGACTCAAGGCTGCCGGATCTCCATCAAATGTCGCTTTAACATCGGATGCCAGCAGTTTCCTGATCTCGGGTATGGAATCCAGAACTTTCAGTGCAATCTCCTGACCTTTATCACAGCAATCTGAACACTCACTTTCGTATCTCAGACAGTCATGCCGGATGCTGTTTGCGATCTGTTCGGAAAGGATATCAAACAGAAGAGAAACAGTCTGACCCATATTGTATCTCAGATTGGCCGGATCAACCTTACCGGCTGAAAAATAGCCCGGAAACAGGATCTGTTTGAATTTATCAATAATCTCGATAACAGACTGGCTGGACGGGATGGGATCATAATCAATATGGGTATAGCACTCCTTGTCACTGCAGTTTTCAATAATCTTCTCTGCAATCTCCGGAAGTTTTCTCCGATACGATGAAAAAGTATCTACCTCGGTCTTGCACTTCTGTTCATTCATTTTATCATGATGTCTCATTTCCCATCCCCTTGTCTTCATCATTTTTTTTCAATTTCTGCTTAGCGATCATAAAAATTCCGTAGGATGCAAAAAGATTGGGATATGTTGTCACGATATCCCCATTCTGGTTCATATCACGCAATACAATCGCGGCCTCTTTCAAAATCCTGAAATTTAACCTTTCTGCAAACCTGCGAAAATCATTAATGCTCAGTACACGGATGTTCGGTGTATTATACCATTCATAGGGAAGCTCTTTTGTAACCGGAACATTGCCGGAAAAAAGCAGTTGCATCCGGATTCGCCAGTGGCAGAAATTGGGAAAACTGACGATGGCCTGTTTTCCGATTTTCATCATCGAACAGATCAGGCTTTCCGGTTCAAACACCTGCTGCAATGTCTGACTCAAAATCACATAATCAAAATAATCAGGCGGATAGTCAAGGATCTCTTCGTTGATATCCCCCTGTAAAACGGACAGTCCCTTTTCAATACAGGTTCGAACTCTTTCCTCCTTGATTTCAATGCCTGTCTCTTTCACCTGCTTCTTTGTTTTTAAAAAATACAGCAGTTCTCCTTCTCCGCATCCCAACCCCAAAACCCGTGATTCCGGTTTGATCCAGGATGCGATGATACCCAGATCATACCTTGTGTTCTCACCTTCCGATATCATTGAAAACCCCTTCCAGAAAACCGCGTATCAGTCTGGTCAATCTTTCATTGGGCAGAAGAAATGCATCATGGCCGCAGTCGGCCTCAATTTCGCAGAAACTGACATCGATTCCGTTCTTTTTCATTGCTTTCACCATGGTTTTGGACTGGTATGTAGGGTACAGCCAGTCTGAAGTAAATGAAACCACCAGAAATTTTGCCAGCACCCCTGAAAATGCCTGGACAATGGATCCTCCGCCATGCTGCTGTTCAAGGTCAAAGTAGTCCGCTGCCTTTGTGATATACAGAAAGGAATTGGCATCAAACCGTTCTACAAATTTTGACCCCTGATACCGCAAATAACTCTCGACCTGGAAATCCGCTTTAAAACCATAGGAAAAATCACTTTGATCCTGAAGACGTCTGCCAAACTTCTGCCGCATGGACTCATCCGACAGATAGGTGATATGTCCGATCATTCTCGCAACCGCAAGCCCCAGGTCCGGTTTCTTCCCGGAATAATACTCTCCGTTGCACCAGTTTGGATCCGCCATGATGGCCTGCCTTGCCACCTCGTTAAACGCAATGGCCAGAGCAGAATGTTTTGTTGTTGTCGCAAGAGGGATTGCCGAACAAACCATTTCCGGATACCGGACACACCATTCCAGAACCTGCATGCCGCCAACGGAACCACCCACAACTGACAACAGTTTTTTGATCCCGAGATGATCCATCAATGCTTTCTGGGCTCGAACCATATCTCCCATGGTCAATACCGGAAAATCCATTCCATATGGTTTTCCCGTTTCCGGATTTATGGAAGAGGGACCTGTGGAGCCCATGCATCCTCCCACGATATTGGAACAGACCACAAAAAACCGATCTGTATCCATACCCTTTCCAGGCCCGATCATGATATCCCACCATCCTGGTTTGGCATCCTCTTCGGAATACACGCCTGCCATATGGGAGTCACCGGTCAAGGCATGAAGAACCAGAATCACATTTGTCCGATCCGAATTCAGTCTGCCGCAGGTTTCATAGGCAAGCGTAATGGGTCCAAAATGAGTACCATTTTCAAGAACCATTTTTTCAGATGATTCTGCAAAGGTATATAACTTTTTTTCAACTTGTCCGACACTCTTTCCCACCCTGTCATGCTCGATATACTCACTCATTTCACCGCCTTTACGACGATTTTATTCTGAAGATTTCTCCACAAAATCAAATCCGGCAGACATGACTTCGCAGATTCTACAAATTTGAATTTTCTCTTTCCATGTTTTATATGCATGCCCGGCACATATCGTACCATTAATAAACCAGCACAGCTTCCCTGCTTTGAACTCCCAGGCCGGACAGTTATCTTTTCTATCTTTCGGGCACTTTTTAATAACCCAGCATTGTTTTTCAGGATTCACCTCTTTAAAAACCCTGGATATCAGAAAAAACAACTGTCGTTCAACGTGTCCGGGAATGGTACGCCAACCCTGTTCATAACTATGCACAGCTTTTATGGATACGCCCAGAAGCTGAGCCATCTGTGCCTGCGTCTTGCCCAGTTTTTTGCGGAGGCTCACAAATGTGTTTCGATTCACAACAATCTCTCCAAGCATTGTCAAATTGTCATTACCACCAATAAATACCACATTGTAGCATAAAAAATATAGATCACTCTGAATCACTTTTGTCAATAAAAAATAGATAAGTTGTATCTGAGGAATAAAGGATTATTTTAGGCTCCACCCTTTACTCTGACGAGTATCCTTAAAAATGGTTATAAACTCAAGCTTTTTCTTATCCGGAATTCGAATATAGTATTGACATGAAAACATCTTTTGACCATAATACCCAGTATACCCATTCTCAATATTTTTTCATACGGTGTTACATTTTTTTACAGTTATCGCAAGTACTTCCAAAAAAAAATCTTCAACGAGGTCCCTATGACTGTATCTTTTATGGAAGGGAATGAAGCAATTGCAAGGGCAGCAGTGATTGCCGGGTGCAATTTTTTTGCCGGGTATCCCATCACTCCTGCAACAACCATTTTCAACACCATGTTGAAACTTCTACCACCTTCAGGAGGGATCTGCTTGCAGGGGGAGGATGAAATCGCATCCATAGGTTTTTGTCTTGGAGCATCCATGGCAGGAATGAAAACCATGACTGCTACTTCAGGACCCGGAATCAGCCTTTACAGCGAACAGATTTCATTTGCAATCGGGAGCGAAATTCCCATTGTGATTGTGGATGTCCAGCGGCTGGGACCATCCACCGGATCTGCCACCCTTGGGGCAGATGGAGACATACAGTTTCTTCGATGGGGAAACAGCGGAGGCCTGCCGGTCATTGTTCTCTCTCCAACCGATATAACCGATTGCTTCATATTAACAATTCACGCATTTAATCTGGCAGAAAAATTTCGCTGCCCTGTGTTCATTGCCTCCAACAAGGAGATCGGAATGACCCGGGAAAGCATTGACATCCGGAATCTGCCCCTTCCTGAAATCGAATCCCGTAAAGCAGCACCTCATACAACCGGTTTTCAGCCCTTTGCCGTGCAATCCGATACCGGAGTTCCCGATTTTCTACCCATTGGCAGCATCATTCCGATAAGACAAACCTCTTCCACTCATGGCCCAGACGGGTATATCACCAATGACCCGAAAGCGATTGAAATGAATCGAACCCGTTTGGCCGGAAAACTGAAAAACATATCAACAAATCATTTTTTTTATGAAACCCATCCTGAGAAAGATGCGACCACCCTCCTCATAACCTATGGTGTAACGGCCAGATCCGCCCGACAGGCGAATAGGGAGGAAAAACAATCTGGGAGACCTTTTTCCCTGCTGATTCTAAAAACCCTCTGGCCGGTCCCACAGGATCTCATCCAAAAACACGCCAGAGGAATGAAAAGGGTCGTTGTTGTGGAAATGAACCTTGGCCAATATGTCAGAGAAGTAGAACGCGTCCTTCCCGGCATCCCTGTCCAGTTCCTCGGACAGATGAACGGCTGCCTGATCACACCCACACAGATCAAGGAGTTTTTGAGCCATGGATAGCCTTCTCAATCAAAACAGGCCTCCTGCTTTTTGCCCAGGCTGTACCCATGAAAAAATTGTGCAGATGCTGGACCGAACTTTCCAAAACATGAATCTTGACGGAAACCAGATCGCCATCATCAGCGATATCGGATGTTCAGGCCTTTTTGACACATTTTTTCACACTCATGCTTTTCACGGACTCCATGGAAGGGCATTAACCTATGCAACCGGGATTAAAATGGCCCGCCCTGAATTAACAGTAATCGCCACCATGGGTGACGGTGGGCTTGGAATCGGCGGTGCTCATCTTCTTGCAGCCTGTCGAAGAAACCTTGATATTACCCTGCTGATCCTGAATAATTTTAATTTCGGCATGACCGGAGGACAGTTTTCCGCCACAACACCACCGGATGCTGTTGTTGAATCCGGTTTTCTGAACAAGCTCGAAAACCCGATTGACATCTGTGAAGTCGCCCGGTCCGCTGGTGCAGAATATGTGATCCGATGCTCCGGATACCAGACAGATCTGGACAAAGAACTGGAAAAGGCCATCCGGTTTCCAGGATTTTCAGTTGTGGATATTTGTGGGATCTGTACCGGGCGATATGTCCAGAAAAACAGGCTTACACCGAAAAAAATAGAAACGCTTGTTTCAAACCATTCAGCCAAAAAATATAATCATACGATATCCAGCACTCCCCGAAAAGAGTATTACAGCTATTATAAGGAATTATCCAAAAACCAGACCCCGACAGAAAACCCGATCACGATATCTCCTGTTTTCAAGCCGCTTCAGCCCATCAGACAGGAGATTGTCATTTTAGGAAGTGCGGGCCAGAGAATTTTAAGTGCCGGCGAAATTTTATGTCTTGCAGGACTGACTGCCGGACTCAACGCATCCCAAAAAAATGAATACAACATCACGGTTCTGACCGGTCCTTCTATCGCAGAACTGATATTGTCTCCGGATCAGATTGATTACACCGGCATTGATACCCCTTCCATTATCCTTGCACTTGCATCGGAAGGAGTTGAACGCCGGAAGCATCTGTTTAAAAACACCACGCAAGATACGATTATTATCCATGAAAAAAACGTAAAAATCCCCTCCTGCAATGCCTCTGCCTTTTCGGTTGATTTCAAGGGTAAAGGAATCAAACCGCAGGACTGGGCACTGGCATCTCTTGCAGTGCTGGCCGGAATGAACAAGGTGATCTGCCTTACTATGCTCCAGAAAGCCATTGAACTCCGATTCAAGGAGCCGATACGCTCAAAATCGATTCACCTGATCCAAAATATGGTTTTTTGACCATGCACTCCTGTTCAAACTTGGGGCTCTATCTGATCCCGCCAAACCGACAATACTTCACATTTACGGCAAATGTTCATTTTTTCACCCCAATTGTCCTGAACAGTTCCATCACAAATGGTTCCGTTGATGAACCAGCAGAGTTTCCCGGCCTTGAATTCCCATGCAGGACATTGTTTTTTACGTTCCGTCGGACAGTTTTTCACCACCCAGCAAGGCCTTTGTCGTTCCTTGCTGCCCCTCAGCCTGCTTAAAAGGAAATAAAGCTGACGCTCCACATGGGTCGGCACATTACGCCATCCCTGTTCATAGCTATGTACCGCCTTAAGGGATATACCCAGAATTTGGGACAATTCCACCTGGGTTTTCGTTAATCGTTTCCGACAAGAATGAAATTCCTCTTTTGTCATGGGTTCCCTTTCTCAGCTTCACTTCACGACCTTCAGGGCCTGCTCAATATCCTCACAAATATCCTCCACTGCTTCGATCCCCACGGACAGCCGTATCATATTCGGCAGGATATCCAATTTTGCCCTGGCCTCCTCCGTAAAGGAGATATACTGGGAGGAATACGGATGAAGCACCAGGGTCTTACAATCCCCAAGATTGGCAAGATGATAAATCAATTTTAAATGATTTATGAAGCGAAAGCATTCATTCTGATCTTTCAGACCAAAAGTCAATAAACCGCCGAATCCTTTTTTATCGAATTGCCTGGTCGCAACCGCATGACAGGAATGAGTTTCCAGGCCGGGATAATTGACCCATGCCACCTCCTCCCGCGTTTGCAGAAATTTGGCTATCGACAAGGCGTTTTCCATATGGCGCTCCATGCGCAGGGCCAGGGTGTCGATTCCGATCATGGTTAGATAGGAATGAAAAGGCGCCTGGGTTGTCCCGAAATTGATATGGTGCTCCCTCCAGATTTTGTCGAGAAGGGCAAGGTCACCTTTGCGGTCGATAAAGGGTTTGAAATCCGGAAATTTTATGGGATCCCATTGAAACCGGCCGCCATCAATCACCACGCCGCCGGTAGCCGCTCCGTGGCCGCTTAAGTATTTCGTAGTGGAGTGGATAACGACGTCTGCACCCAGCTCCAAAGGCCGGCACAAATAGGGTGTTCCCAATGTATTGTCCACCACCAGCGGGATACCTCGGTCATGGGCGATCTTCGCTGCCCGGGACAAGTCCGGAACATCCATTTTGGGATTGCCGATGGTTTCCAGAAAAACCAATCGGGTTTTGTCGTTGATGGCTGCTTCCAGTTCTTCCGGCTTAGTAGGATCGACCAAATGGGCCGTAATTCCGAACTTCTTAAAGATGCCGGAAAAAAGGAGATAGGTCGACATGAACAGCGAATTACCCGCCACAAACTCATCTCCGGCGCGTAACAGGGCAAGACAAGTATTGGTCACGGCGGACATACCCGATGCCATCACCACGGCGCCCTTCCCGCCCTCAAGGGAGCAGAGTTTCTCTTCCAGAACCCGATTGGTAGGGTTGGTCAGCCGCATATAGATATGATCGGTGGTCTTACCGGAAAATGTATTGCTCAGATTCTCTGCTGTGGCATGCCGGTGGGAAGCGGTTTGAAAAATGGGTGGTAAGGTGGCCCCCTGCCATTCCGCCGGCTTTTGAGCTGCGTGAATAACCTGTGTGTGAAACCGGTAATTTGACCTTGAATCCATATGGTACCCTCCTTTTTTCTTGTTTGCTTATTTCACTCTCTTTTTCAACATCGTCTGTAACCAATATCTGTGCCACTTTGTGGTATTTTTGTCAATACAAGATTTTTCATCCTTTTTGCACTTCATAAAAGATAATTACACAAATCAATAATCTACCTTACAGCGAATAGCCATGAAATTATCACATCTGGAATATTTTTGATAAACAATCAACATTTGTTCATTATTTCATTGACATACTTTCATGGATCGGTGATTATAGCATTATTGCGGTCGACCCTGTTTTGAATTTATTCCTTCTTCCATTCGTTTTTTTCGTACCATTGAATCGTCAGACAAAGTATCGGGCCGATATACAAAAGAAATTCACTTTTCAGCAACTACTGAAATACCGTTTTTTCTCAAAATTAATCGCCTATGCATCCTAAAAACAAATTGCTGATATGGCTTCTTCTTCCTTTATTAGCGAACATCTCTATATTCTTTTATCTTCATGCATCCAATCTTTCTGATTTCAATACTCAAAAGGAGAACGAGGGGTGCATTCTCTGCCATGTAAAAACTGTCAATCAATCCATGTCCAATCAATTTCAGCACGAGCCGTTTTTTAACCGGCAATGCGATAAATGCCATCTCCCTCTTGATTCAAATGTCGATCAATATGATCAAACAACCGATACCGGAATGAATGAGCTTGAAGGGATAACAGGAACAAAAACTTCTGATACAAATCCCGCGGGAACGAAGCATCCACAAATGAATGATCCTGAGGCGGCATCCATCGATGCCTGCTACTCATGCCATACCCTGGAAAGCTTGGGAACAACCCATAGCATCAGAGTATACTCCGGCAATAACACCAAAATACCCTCTGATTTACCAACGGTTAAAGGCGGGATGATAACATGCGTCACCTGCCATCATCCCCATGGGGGAGAAGCAAAGTATTTTGTCCGTAAAATAATAACGACTAAATTATGCATTTCATGTCATTATTCATTCAAGGGAACTTCTAAGAGTACTACTTTTGGAGATTAATATATCCATAGCAATCATAGGCCGCACTCTTTACAATATATTACCAGTCAATTTAATGGAGAAAGAAAAATGGCCCAGTCTACACATAAAAAAAGGAAATTATTGAACTTTTCAATTCAGCGCGCGCTGCAGGTACAGATGATACTCAGACTTGCTCTTATATTATTCATCAGTTTGTTCATTTGCAGCTTGGCTTACTACTACTTCGCCGATATAAAGATCACGAATTCTTTCCGTCTATTTCATATACACGCAAAAAATTTTTTAGATTTTCTTCTTCCCATGGTAATTGCTGCCTTTTTTATCAGCTTGTTAGCCGGTATCATTGCCATTCTTTTTTTCCCCAAAAATTTTGCGGGAAGTCTGTACAGAATCGAGCAGGATGTAAGGGAAATAGCAACCGGCAATTTGTCCGTACACATTGATCTTAGAAAGAACGATCAAATCCAATCGCTGGCCGAAAGTATCAACCAACTGGTAAATATGATGAGGATAAAATTGGCAACAATTCAAGAAAACGCGGAAAAAATAAACACGATCTGCTCTTCTCAGGAGATACCGGAGAAGAACAGATCCGAGCTCAAGGGATTGTGCGGCAATATTCGAAATGAACTTCATTCATTGAAGTTGTCTGATCCATAAAAAACAGTTCTATTGACTTCCATAGCTATGCAGGCCGGGCAGATAATTCACACCAAAATACGTGATCAGAACAGCTATGAATCCCAGCATGGATAAATAGGCGATCCGTTTGCCGTCCCAGCCCTTCATCATTTTGGCATGCAGCAATACAGCATACATAACCCACGTTATCAGAGACCAAGTTTCTTTCGGATCCCAGCCCCAATATCGCCCCCAGGCTGAATTCGCCCACACTGCCCCGGTTATTATCCCGACCGTGAGAAACAAAAAACCGAACATGATCAATTGATAATTGAGTTCATTCAACATGGCGGGCGCCGGCAGCCGGGCAAGAATGGAATCTCCATTCGTATCCTTCCGCAGCTTAATCAGGAAGATTATGCTGATTCCAAAAGCGAGCGCAAAAGCCGCATACCCGATAAAACAGGCCATTACATGGGCAATCAGCCAATTGCTTTTCAACGCCGGCAGCAGCGGCATAATGCGATCATTCATGTTCGGCGACAAGGATGCATACGCCATTGCCAAAAAAGCAAGCGGGGTTACAAAAGCCCCAATCAACCGGTTCTTATATTTTCGCTCCACAACCATATAGATAACGGCAATGGTTAGTGCAAAAAAGACTAGCGATTCATAAAGATTCGATAAGGGCGCATGCCCTATTCCTTGTTGATGCGATTCCCACCACCGCAGGCCGATACCTGCCGTGTTGCCGATGATACCAAGCAACGTGGTGATGGATGCCGCTATCCCCGGCATCTCCCGTTTGAAAATCAAGGAAGCAACGTATAAAACCGCCGCCAAGCCATAGACAAAAGTTACGACCGATAACACATGTGAACTGTCCATAATTTTTCCCCGTAAGCCAAATGATTCCTGTTGTGTAATTAAAATTTCTCTTCCAACCTGCAATTACCCTGGTTGATCCCCAGATTCGGTTAATTGCCTGGTGATTTTGGTTATGGTTTGCTGCATCCCGAAAGTGTTTTTATTGGCCTTACCCGCAACCGTCACGGTAGAGGCTTGACCCTTTCTGGCGACTTCCACACATATCCGCTGATGCGACATGAAAAACGTGATAATGCACCCTGCAATCATCAAGATGAAGCCGGCATAAACGACCCAGACACCTGGATCACCGGTTACTTGAAGACCCGTGTAATATTTTTCCTGGTGCTTCTCTACGGAAATAAATATTCGATCTTTTCGCATTTTATCAAAGTTGGGAAATTGTATTGGCAGAATAATTTCTTGTGACTTTCCAGGTTCGGTATTCAGAATGCCGACAAAAGCCTCCCCTAAATCCGTCCCTCCCAGGTTGGCTGATGGTTGATACTCTTTCAATAAAAATGTCCCCAGTCCCTCCGGGAGATCAACTGGTTGGCCGATCATGACCTTTTTTTCGTAAGCCACATTGGATTCGGTTACAGTGAATTTCACGGTGACTTCTTTAGCCGGTAGCGGCCCATAGCTAGATTGAAATATATTAACGCCCTTGTATCGAAGTGGATCATTGACGATAATGTCTTTTTCCAAAACAGATTTGCCGTTTTCCACTATCGTCAAACGGGATCGATACTCCTTTGGCGCTCCCGTATCATAAAAACTCACATCAAAATCATCGCAACGAATTTGAAAGCCAAGCGGGTAGGTTTTATCCGCATTGTTTATGCGAACTTGATCTACGCTTTCGCCCTCTGGAATATTTACATATCCATCAAAACCGAAAATTGACCCGATCAAACTGCCGAGAAGAAGAAGAACAACGCTGAGATGGACGATATAAACCCCGAAACGGGTCCAGCGAAATTTTTCAGCAAAAATGCAGAACCCCGTGCTTGTCTCTTCCATGCGAGTATATCCGAAGGTCTTGCGCACAATCGGCTCATAGATCTTCAAAAGCTGATCAAAAGATCTCTTTTCGATGAACTTTTCCCTGTTTGCCAGCTCTCTGAATTGTGATGCCTTAAAAGATGGATTTTTATTGAATATGATTTTCCAGGTTGCGGAAAGCCGATCAATGGAACATACGATGATATTAATTGTCAACATGATGATCAGCAAATAAAACCACCAGGAATGATACATATCATAAATATCAAATACTTCAAAAATCCTGTATTTGAATTCTCCGAAGGCCCGCACATAGTCTTCCGGACTTGCGTTTTGCGGGATAAGGGTTCCGACAATCGATGTACCTGCAATGGAAAGCAACAGAAAAATCGTTAATTTTACAGATACAAAAAATTTCCACACTTCTTTTATATTACTCTCAAGAAAATTCATCTTTTTTATCTATTTGTCCTTTCCGTTGGAAAACGTGGTTATCGTAAAGTGATCATTCACCATATACCCTTGCCGCATATGCGCGGATCCGATTATAAACAAGTTCTGAATTTTTAATACAATCGCCGACGGAGATTCCGCCTCGATAATTGCCGCTCAAAAAAAATCCCGGATACGCATCTTCAAACCCGGCAAAATATCTTTCATGTTCGATATATCCCAAGGTATATTGGGGTATCGCCTTTTGCCAAAGCTTCTCTCTCATGAAAATGGGATCTGCGTTGATTTTCATGATGTCTTTAAACTCCTGTATCACGTCATCAACCAGCGCTGGATTCTCCTGGTCCAACAACTCAGGAGAACGAGCGCCTCCAATAAACAACGTAAACGCCGCCACATCGGCCGTTGCTCGTTCAGGGAATATCACCGAACTCCAAATTGCACCCAAAAACCGCTTCTTTTCCTTCGCAGGGATCAAAAAGCCAAATCCATCCAATGCCTGCCCCACATCCTCTTTTTTAAAGCCTAAATACAATACTTTCACAGGCGGATAATAAATCTGATTCAGGTGGGTGCAGACGTCCTTGTCCAAATCTCTGCAAAGAACTGCAAGTTGATAGGCAGGAATCGCTGATATAAGTATCCCCGTAAAAATATCTCTTTCCTTTCCCGCTTGATTGAAAACCACCCGATAGCCGTTGCCTGCCTTTACGATGGTTTGAACATGACAATCATACAGGATTTTATCCTCCATACTCTTCGCGATGGCCAGAGGCAGCGCTTGCATGCCGTTTTTAAATGAAAACATCCTGGCCGTCTGCTTGGACTGTTCGGAACGTTCTTTACGTTCCTTGGCTCCCTTGATCATTCCTTTAATCAAACCACCGTATTCCTCTTCCAGGCGATACAGTTTGGGGAAAGCGGATTTAACGCTCAATTCATCCGGATCTCCGGCGTAGACTCCGGCAACGAATGGATTTATCGCATAGTCTAAAAATTCCGGCCCGAGGCGCCTTCTGACAAAGTCTGAAATGCTTTGGTAATATCCTTCTTCGGATTTGCCGATAAACGGTTCCGATAGAAGGCGCAGCTTTGCTTTCAGCGAAAACAATTTAGTCCTAAAAAACGCGATGGGACTGGTCGGTAATGCATGCAGTCTGTTGTTTTTTAAAATATAGCGTTTATTGCTCTTCGTATCCGCATAGATCAACTCTTGCCCCAGGCCGACTTCATCGACAAGCTGCCGGATAAGGGGAACGGTTTCCAGTCCGCTGTTCGGCCCGTAGTCCACCAGAAAACCGTCCTCACGCCTTGTTTCCATTGAACCGCCCGGCTCTTTTTTCAACTCCATGATGGTGATGTCAAAGCCATTCTTGTTCAACCAGTGGGCGGTGGCCAATCCGGATATTCCTGCTCCCAATATGATGATTTTTTGATTCGCTCTATCCATTTATTGTATCCGTCTTCCTTGGGCTGCTTCTTGATGCAGCGCGGCAATGGCAATCTCCTTGAGTGCAGCACAAAAAGGAACCGAGTCATTCAACCCTTTCATGACAACGTAATTTTCAATGCCGGCCTGGTGTGCAATCTCCCGATACTCGATCTCAAGCTCATGCAGGGTCTCAATATGATCGGATACGAAACTGACCGGAATCACCAGTATCTGTTTTTTATTTTTTCGGCCGAGTTCTTGAATCACGGTTCCGGTTGCCGGCTCAAGCCATTTCACAGGACCGACTTTGCTTTGATAACACAGATGAAAGTCATGAGAATGTCCACGCAAGGCCATAACCCGCGCAACGGTTTGTTTGATGTGCTGACTGTAGGGATCGCCCTTTTTGACCAGGCTTACCGGCGTCCCATGCGCGCTGAATACCAGTTGGATTTCCTTGCGTACTTCCCGGGGGAACGATAGAATCGCTTCTTCGATCCTTTCATTCAACGCGGAAATGTAGTCAGCATGCTCGGGATACGCATCAACATATACCAACCGTTTTGGGTCGCCCTGATAGTAGCGTTGCCATTCATGGAATGATGATCCCGTGGTTGTGACCGAGTAATGCGGGTAAAGGGGCAGCAATACGATTTTATCAAAACCGATTGAAGAAACCGTTTGGGCAACCTTCCGGATCATGGGGTGCCAATACCGCATGGCCGTAAACACCTCCATATTTGGAATTTCTTTCAGCAGTTCATCCTTGAGCATACGGCGTTGAATTTCCGTCCACTCGTTGATGGGTGACTTTCCACCAATTTGTTCGTATCTGGCTTTCACTTTTCGCGAACGGTATTTAGATATCATTTTGGCGAACAATTTCTGCCCTGCCGGTATCTTAAAAATATCATGATCACAAAACAGGTTGTACAGGAAGGGCTCAACCGCTTCCAGCGAATCCGGCCCACCCAGGTTAAAAAGTATGACTGCATATGTAAGCATATCGGCGAAGGCTTAACTTCCTTTATACGGTTCTGGAGTAGCGGGCAGTATCTTCTTTTCTTTCGATATACCCATCAAAATTCATGGCGATATTTCGAACCAGCAACCGTCCCATTGGAGTTACCTTCAATTTCCTGTTTTCGATGGATAGCAGATTATCAGCCAACATCTCCTTCAGGTTTTCGAGTCCCCAGGCGAAATAGGTCTCAAAATCCACATTAAATTTATTTTCGATGGCCGTAAAATCAAGCTCAAAATCACACATCAACCGGGTAATCACATGTCTGCGCAACTCATCGTCTTCATTTAAGCCATATCCTATGGCCGTGGGCATCTGACCGCCATCGAGCAATGCATAATATTCTTTTTCCGTTTTCGCATTTTGGGCATAAATTCGGCCGAACTGACTGATGCTGGTGATACCCATGGCATACAGATCCGTCCCGGCATGGGTACTGTATCCTTGAAAATTTCGGTATAGTTTTTTGTCTCTGAGCGCCACGGCAAGTTCATCCTCAGGTTTGGCAAAATGATCCATACCGATAAACACATAGCCGGCATGGGTGAGCTTTTCGATGGCCATCTTTAAAATAGCCAGTTTTTCCTCTGCAGGCGGCAGATCCTCGACTTTAATAAGAGACATGTGCTTTTTCATCCACGGCACATAGGCGAAATTGAACAGTGCAATCCGGTCCGGTGAAATATCCATCACAGCATCAATGGTTGTCTCAAAGGTTCTGGAAGATTGATGGGGCAGTCCGTAAATCAAATCCAGATTCATGCTGTCAAAGCCCAATTCCCGAACCCATTCCACTACCCTTCGAGTCATATTCTCAGGCTGGATTCTGTTTACAGCTTTCTGGACTGTTTCGTTGAAATCCTGAATCCCCATGCTGATTCTGTTAAAACCACCTGCTCGTAATGCGGATAGATGATCTTTGGTTAATTCCCTTGGATCGATTTCACAACCTGCTTCCACCTGTTCCTTCAACTCAAATCGGTTACGAATATGGGAAATCAAATCCGTAATTTCATCCGGGGTCAGATGGGTGGGCGTGCCACCGCCCCAGTGTATTTGTGCTGCCTTTCGACCAGGGGTAAGCAGATCGCTGATCTGATCGATCTCACGTTTCATGTAGGTGATATACTTTTTAATACGGTCGCGATTGTGCGTAACGATCATATTGCATCCGCAAAAATAGCAGAGGGTATCACAAAACGGCAAATGGTAGTACAAGGAAAGATCCGGCAGGAACTGAGCGCTGTTTGTCCTGATAATTTCATTGCGGAAATCCGCAGGCGTGAAGGACGCGTTGAAATGCGGTGCTGTCGGATAGCTTGTATAGCGAGGTCCGGGTTTGTCATATTTTTTGATGAGTTCAATATCTATTTCAAACAAAGGGGGCTCCTTTAAGATTCAAATTCTGATCCACTTGAATGAAATTGTACGCTTTCCTCTTTAACGCAACGAACCAATGCTTTGAGGTTTTCAGGTGGAACATCCGGTAGTATACCGTGGCCAAGATTGAATACATGCCCGGTACCATGGCCGAACGATCGTAAAATCCGGATGGCCTCCTGCCTTATCTGTTCTTGTCCTGCATAGAGAACGGTTGGGTCCATGTTCCCCTGAAGCGCGACTTTATCTCCGATCATCTTCCGGACATCACCGATTTCCATTGACCAGTCCAGGCCGACCACATCAGCACCGCTTTCAGCAAGCTGTTGAAAACTGAAATGTACGCCTTTTGCAAACAAGATGATCGGAATATCTTTTCGTTTGATCCGGGAGATAATTTTTTCAATGTACGAGAGGGAGAAAGTTACAAAATCATGAGGAGACAGAATCCCGCCCCAGGTATCAAATAGTTGCACCGCATCCACGCCAGCTTCGATCTTTGCGTTCAAATAATTTGCCACCGTATTTGCAATCTTGTCCAACAGAGCATGAGCCAGTGCCGGATTGTTATAGATCAGGTTTTTAACGATGGAAAAGGTTTTGGCACCCTGTCCTTCCACCATATAGGTCAACAGCGTCCAGGGTGATCCGCTGAACCCGATTAACGGTACACGCTGGTTCAATTCTTTCTTTGTCAGTGCAACAGCATCCAGGACATATTTTAATTCAATCCCAGGATCAATCTCTTTAAGCGCTTTCGCATCTGCTTCGTTCCGGATGGGATTGGGGAATACCGGCCCTCTGCCTTCGTAAATTTCAAGGTGCATTCCCATAGCTTCCGGGACGACAAGGATGTCTGAAAAGATAATCGCCGCATCCACTCCGATTAAATCAACCGGCTGCAGGGTTACTTCGGCAACAAGCTCCGGTGTCTTGCACAGGGTCAGGAAATCGGCTTTTTTTCGCACAGCCCTGTATTCGGGTAAATAGCGGCCTGCCTGCCGCATGATCCAAATCGGCGTCCTTTCCACCGGAAGTCGTTTACAAGCGCGTAAGAACAGATCGTTTTTCAATACCGTCACGAAGATATCTCCTTACTTATTTGCTTTCATTTTTTCAATGAGTGAAGCCACGGTCTGACCGTTTGGAGTTGCAGCATCCGGATGTATCTCCACAAGCTTTTCCCATTCTTTAATGGCGTTTTCCGCATCGTTTAAATCATGCATCAGCACGATCCCCTTATTAAAGCGGGCGACCTGAACACGAGGATCGATCTGAATCGCCCGATCAAACGCCTTAATCGCTTCGGCAAAATTTCCAATTTTACGATACATGACGCCCCTATCCGTAATGATATTCGGATTGTCTGGTTTTATTGCCAGGGATTTCGTGTACGCCGCTATCGCCTTTTCAAAATTATCCGAATCAAAATAGGCATTGCCCAAATTTCCCCAAGCTTCTGCATTGTCAGGACTTTGAGCGGCAATTTTTTCAAGTTCCAAAATTTGGGCCGCAAGTTCCATTGACATGGTTTGTGTTGTATTCGGCGGCGCCATTGCAGGCATTTGTTGAACCGGCAGTTGTGCAGGGGTTTTATAGACAGCAAGAACAACCCCGCCCAATAAACCAGCAACAAATGCGATACACACGGCAATCAGCATGGTTTGTTTTTTTACATATTCATTTTTTGCACTTTCATTTTTCGCCATGAGTCCCTACCTTTAATGGTTTTCCATATGTTATTTTGATCGAACCGTTCGGTAAATTTCAGCCAGGATGGTATCCGCACCGGCTTCCAGCAAATTATTCGCCAACATTTTCCCTATATTTTCCGCATCATGCTTTTCCCCTTTCGTCTTTTTGCGATAAAGACGCTGCCCGTCTATTGAAGCAACCGTAGCTTCAAGATACAAAGTTTTGTCTTCAATCTTTGCATAAGCACCGATCGGCACCTGGCAGCCGCCCTCAAGGGCGCGAAGCAGTGATCGCTCCGCACTGACTGCATAAAAAGTATCTTCATCATGAAGAAACCGCACGATTTGCTCTGCAAACGTGTTGTCCCTTTTGATCTGGATTCCCAAAGCCCCTTGTCCGACAGCCGGGAGCATTTCATCCATGCTGATAAAGGAAGAAATATGATCCGTCAGTTCCAGTCTTTCAACTCCCGCCCGCGCCAGTATAATGGCATCCCAATCCGAATCCATAAATTTTTGAATACGCGTAGGAACATTGCCTCGCAGTTCCACCACATTCAAATCCGGTCGAATGTGCTTCAGTTGGGATCTTCGACGTAATGAGCCTGTGGCAACTGTACCGTTTTTCGGCAACATGTTTATGGTCGTTCCAGGCGCTCGCGCGATCAGAACATCTTCCACCGGATGCCGTTTTGTAACCGCGACAAGTTGTAATTCAGGCGGCAACGTGGTTTCCAAATCCTTTAAACTGTGGACAGCAATATCAATCGTTCCGTTTATCAGTTCGATCTCCAGTTCTTTGGTGAAAAGACCCTTGTCGCCGATTTTTGAAAGGGCGACATCAACGATGATATCCCCTTTTGTGCTAACAAAATTGATTTCCACTTCAATCTTGTTGTGGTGTTTTTCAATCGCAGCCTTAATATGGTTTGCCTGCCAGATCGCCAAAGCACTTGCACGCGAGCCGATAATAATTTTCTTCCTCATGGATCTTCTATTTTTTCCGCTAACAATTTCAAATTACGTTGTAGCTGTATCGCAAGCCATTATTTTCAAGGACATTATCTTAAAAGTACTGTTTTGAAAAGTTAATTATAGACTTTATATACCACCCTGTGATAATTCTTGCCGTAAATCAATATGTTCATAAACAAATAATTCTTCAAGCACCCAAAGTACAGATAGCGAATGAAAAAAATAGCGATAGTTGCCCTTTTATTGCTTTATTACAATTTCGGTTGTCATCAAAAAACCCAAAATAGGCTTTTCCCCGGCGTCAATGAATCAAAAAAAATGGAAAAATCTGTTACTGAAAGCCAACCGATAACAGAAAAAACCAATATACACTTTAATAAAAACTACTGCACCGAATGTCATATCTTGCCCCCAACAGCAGGAGAAAAAAACCAATTAAAGTATGAAGGTGATTTCAAACTGCTGTGTAAATGTCATTATTCAGCCCCTGAGAAACATTCCCACCCAATGGATATCACTCCCTCCAAGGATATGAAGATGCGCATCCCGGCCAATTTCCCTCTTAAAGAAGGTAAAGTCACCTGTAGTACATGCCATGACATCTTTGTTCAATGCCAGGAAAACCAAAAGGCTTTTCAAATGGGAGAAATGTTTTTAAGAGAAACGCCTCTGGATCAAAAAAACCGCATGTGTTATAAATGCCATGACAAATCAAAATACCAAATGTACACGCCCCACAAACAACGAGATGAAAAAAGAAACATGATCGCGGAAACATGTTTATACTGCCATTCTGAAATACCTGATGTTGATACAGTGACATATAAAGATACGAAATTCCTCATGCGCATTGAATTGCTCTGTATTCGATGTCATATGAACTCAAACAAGAACTCTTTGCATGATAAACATATTCGCAAACCATCCCCAGAAGTCGCGACCAAAATCAAACAAACCGAAAAACAATTCAATATCATACTTCCGCTCACAGCCGATGGAAAACTAACTTGTGCAACCTGCCACAACCCGCATGAAGAAGGTCTCATTCCTGCAGATAGGGCCAGCGCAAAAGGAGCAAGCAAAAAATACAGACACCGACTGCCGGGCAATCTATGTATAAAATGCCATGAGATGAAAGTCATCACCTCCCATAAATAAAATTATCAAAGCAAAACCGTAGGTTTTATAACCTTTGCAAATGAGCAATGATTATGCCATAAGGCCCAATTACAGTGATATCGTTTTTTGACAATAGTTTATACAATATTTAATGTCCTGATTCTGGAATTATCCTTGCGGAAATGGTGAAATCACCATATATATGTGGTTATTTCACCATTTTTGTGCCCTATTAAAAACTTATTTTTCGCCATCGAGGTACAAATCGCATACAGATCGAAAAAGAATTCGTTTCTCAATCAACTCAGTTTATATAATAAGTTGTTGAATTACATACTTTCAGCCATTTAACCATGACTATATATGGTATGAGGATTGCTTTCATGAATATCATGCCCTGAAAAAAAAATATTATCTCCCGGATCTCTTCGGGAATTATTTCACTTAATAACAAATGAAAACAACCGGGTATCTTGCTAATATAATGCGTGCTTATGGAATCTATCTATCCATCCTGATCCCAGTATTTTGGGATAGTCCTGCCTATGGTATAAAAATAACCATGGTTACACATCTTTTCGATATTCAGCATGATTTTAATACTCCCAGCGACGTGGCGGTTTCACAAGATGGAAAAATTTTTGTAGTGGACGGTGTCAATAATAAAATAAAAATATTCAATCACAATGGCGATTACATATCCTCATTCGGTAGTAAAGGATCAGATAAGGGGGAATTCACATATCCGTTAGGCATTGCTATTGACGCTTCAAACAGGTTGTTTATAGCCGACTCTGGAAATCATCGCGTGCAGGTCTTTGACCTGGAGGGAGCATATCTCTCGGAATTTCGTATTCCCGATAATAAAGGCGAGCTGGCCGACCCGACGGACGTTGCCATGGATATGTCCAGAAACAGATGTTACGTGGTGGATAATGATAACCATTATATTCAAGTTTATAATCTGTCAACACGCCGCTTTTTAGAGCCTTACGGATCTCAGGGGAATGACAAGCGGAACTTTCAGTATCCTTTTTTCATCGCCCTGGATAAGGATAACTATCTTTACATCACGGATGTCATCAACACTAGAGTACAGGTACTCAACCCGGACGGCCTTTTTGTAACCTTCATAGGGGGATGGGGGGTTGAAAAAGGAGAATTTTTCAGGCCCAAAGGCGTTGCTGTTGATAAGAACAATCACGTATACGTCAGCGATAGTTATATGGGGGTCATTCAGGTCTTTGATGCCCACGGTGCCTTTTTATCCGCAATCGGTGATGCGGGTCAAGCCAAGGTAAAAAAATTCAAAACACCGGTTGGTATCTTCATCGATTCCAAAAGCAGGCTCTATGTTGTCGAGATGTATGCGCATAAGGTAAGCGTTTATGCTATCGGCGGAGAAAAAACAAAAACAAGATGAAGAGATTTGTATATTTGACGCTATTCATGCTGATGTTTACAAAACCCTTTATTGCTTCCGCCGTGGTGAAACCGCCGTCAAACCCCAATTCGGCAAAGGGCTGCGCCATCTGCCATTATCGCTGGATCGATACATTTTTTATTGATGGTAAAGGGACTGATCTGGTGGAATACAATTCTGAAAAAGTCGAAGCAACGCCTGAAATGTGTTTGTCCTGCCATGACGGCAGCGTAAAGGATTCACGGGAGAGAATAAAGGATTCCTCATCAGGCCATAAGGTGAACGTTAAGCCGCCTGCTGGAATGAAGATACCGGGTATTTTCCCATTGGATGAACAGGGCAAAGTCCAATGTGCCACATGCCATACGGCCCATGGGGTTCCAAGCGGGCCCAATGTAGACAATACGATTTTCATGAGAACTTCAAATAAGGATTCGGCCATGTGTCGCATGTGCCACACAGAAATGGATGGCGGCTTGAAAAAGGGAAATCACCCCGTAGGCCAGACCAAAAATGAGATACCAGAGACAATCACTACCCACTGGGCTTCTACGAAAAAGAATACGATTATCTGTGAAACATGCCATACAGCACATGGCTCCCGCTTTGAAAATTTTTTGAGGATAAATGACAGAGACTCCGGTCTTTGCCTTGCATGTCACACGGATAAGGACAGTCTCACACCAAAAGGGAAAAAGAACCCGACCCATATCGTCAATATTGTACCCCGAAGTGCGATCATACCTGAAGAGCTCATGGATAAAGGCGCAAAGCTCGGAAAGAATAAAGAAATCATCTGCCAAACATGTCACAAAGTACATAAAAACCAACTTGAACAAAATCTCTTGATCATTGAAAATGATCAGAAAGCAACCTTGTGTCTGACTTGTCATTTGGATAAAAAAGGCCTTTTCGAAACCAAACACAATCTCATGCGATCCGCCCCTAAAGAACAAAATCTATATGGGACAACAGCCGCAAACGCAGGCATCTGTTCGCCATGTCATGAAGTTCACAAGCCGGCCAGAAAACTCCCCGGCACAGGGGATTATACAACCGAGCTATGCCTAAGCTGCCATCGTAAAGGGAATATGACCAAAAAGATTACATATACCGGCATGGCCCATCCGATCAATGTAAAACGATCGGAAAATAAGATTCCAGAGACAATGGCCAAAACGCCGCCTTCCGCAAAAGAGACACTGTCCCTCCCACTATATGATAAAAACGGCGGTCCGAATACCAAAGGTGAAGTTACCTGTGCAACCTGCCATGATCCCCATAATCGGCATATCGATACGGCGGCAAACACAACAAAAAAGACATCTAAAACAGATGATGCCTTTGTCGGATCATTTTTAAGAATTCCGCCGGATCGTATCTGCCGTGAATGTCACGCGAACCAGTATGGTATCGTAAACAGCAAGCATGATTTAAACAAATCAGCGCCCGAGAGTGAAAATATATTGAAACAAAAACCATCCGTGTCCGGGATTTGCGGCTCCTGCCATCTTATCCATAAAGAAGGAGCTGCTTTCCCTTGGGCAAGAGATCCGCTTGGCCCAAAAGATCCTTGCATGAGCTGCCATGACAAAGATGGTATCTCCCAAAAAAAACTCACCTCAGGCTATTCACATCCGATGGATATTGCACCCCTGAAAAAGAAAATGACGACCTCGTTACCTCTTTATGCAAAAAATGGTAAGCGTTCAAACAGCGGCACGATGAAATGTGGCACTTGCCACAATCCACATGCCTGGGATCCTTCGAACGGATTCAATGCACAATATTCGGATATCGAAGGCAATGCCCAAAACAGTTTTTTACGCTTGCAAAATTCACCAACGCCAGCACTATGCGGAGACTGCCATACAGATAAAACAATCATTAAAAATTCCGATCACAATTTACTTCTCACCTCACCGAAAGCCCTGAACAGCATCGGGCAGACTCCATTAGAATCCGGGATTTGCGGCGTTTGTCATATTGCCCATAACAGCAAACATGAAACACTGCTTTGGGCACGGGAGTTGGAATATGGCAACTCGATCATGGAAAAAATGTGCAATGACTGCCACTCCAAAAAAGGTTCTGCGAAAAGTAAAATACCGGCCATTGCATCTCATCCGGAAGATATCTTCATTATGAATGCCCATGAAAAAGCCGGTAAAAACAGCAAGCAGTTTCTTCTGTTTGATGAAGCATCGGGCAGGCAGGTACATGTTGGAAAGTTCGCATGCCCATCTTGTCATAATGCTCATCAATGGAATCCGAATTCAAGCGCCAAAGACATTGGATATGAGCCCGAAGGAAACGTCACAAACAGTTTTATCAAAACAAAAGTTGAATATCTGCCGTGTAAAGACTGCCATGGCCCGGATGCGTTACTTAAGTTTTTATATTTTCATGAACCCAATAAGCGTACACAGCAGTTTTTGTTTACAAAGGACTAAAAAAATGAATTCACTTACTATTTTGATTTTTTATTGTTGCTGCTGATGAAAATTCTAATCTTCATCACACTCTTTTTATATGGTTTGAGCACTATCGCTTATGCTTGTCATCTTTTTGGACGAAATCAGCGCTTTGCCGATCTGGGATATTGGTTTTTGATCATTGGTTCTTTATTCCTTGGGGCCATCGTCTTTCAAGAAGCAGCTCAATCCGGGCATATTCCGGTTCATAATCTACACGGCACTCTCTTGGTGGCCGGGCTGATGATTGCCCTTGTCTTCATTGTCTTTCAATACAGGATAAAGTTCAATATTCTTGGTGTTTTCATGGTGCCTATTCTATTTCTGATGGTGATCACCGCCACCCTGACCCCGTATACACCCTTACATACCAAAAACATATTTAATAGTTTTTGGCTTATTACCCATATCATAACGATTTTCATCGGAGAGGCTTGTCTGGCTTTGGCATGCGCCACCGCATTCTTTTATCTGATTCAAGAACACGCCATTAAAACCAAGACAAAAGGCTTTTTCTTCAACCGTCTGCCGTCATTGGAATGGATTGACCATTCTGGGTACATCTTTATTATTACGGGTTTTACAGCGCTTACCATCGGGCTTATTACCGGTTTTATCTATGCGGAATTGATCTGGGGCAGATTTTGGAGCTGGGATCCAAAAGAAGTTTGGGCAGGTGGGACCTGGCTGCTGTATGCGGCATTGCTTCATGGGCGCATCAGTGCCGGGTGGCGCGGCCGCAAAGCAGCACTATTGTCGATTGCAGGTTTCGCCATACTGTTGTTTACCTTTTTTGGTGTTAACTTTTTGATGAAGGGACATCATGGAGAGTTTACTGCTTTCTGAAAAGCAACGTCGACTTTTGAAAGAAAAGCAATCTAACTCTATCGTATGTTGTTTGCAAGTGAAACCATGTCTGAAATCTTGTTGATCGGATTAAATCACAAAACCGCTCCCGTGGAACTCAGGGAATGCCTCGCCATATCCTCGGAGGAAACACCGGTTGCGCTAAATAAATTACAAGAGAGTCCCTTTATCGATGAATGCCTGCTCCTTTCAACCTGCAACCGGGTGGAAATCCTGTTGACCTCCGACAACAGCCTTGAAGCCGTAAACACGGTGAAAAATATTATGTCTGAATTCAATAAGACCCCTGTATCCCGTTTTGAGAAGCATCTCTATATCCATGAAGGTGAAGCTGCTGTAAGACATATCTTCAGGGTTTCAGCAAGCCTGGATTCCATGATTATCGGAGAGTCGCAAATTCTTGGACAAATCAAAAACGCCCACAGTGTCGCCTGCGCAAACAATACCACAGGATTGATTTTGAACCGCCTCCTTCATCGTGCATTTTCAGTTGCCAAACGGGTACGAACCGAGACCGGTATCGGTGATCATGCTGTTTCTATCAGCCACGCCGCCATTGAACTGGGCAAAAAAATTTTTGATACCCTTGAAAATAAAAAAATTCTGCTGATCGGCGCCGGAGAAATGGCGGAACTGGCCATTGAGCAGCTTATTCGAAAAAAAGTGGGCACGATTTATGTGGCCAACCGAACATTCAAGAACGGTGTAGCCCTGGCCAAAAAGTTTAACGGCGAGGCCATCTGGTTTGAAGAAATCATGAACCATTTAAAAATTGTGGATGTTGTCATCAGCTCCACCGGCGCATCGGAATTTGTTGTCACCCGCAATCATTTGAAAGGAATAATGGGCGAACGATTCAATCGCCCCATTTTTTTCATAGACATTGCAGTTCCCCGGAATATCGACCCGCAAATCAATCGCATGTCCAATATTTATGTATATGACATCGATGATTTAAACGGCATCGTGGTTGGAAATCTGGAAGAACGGAAAAAAGAGGCCACGAAAGGTGAGCGCATCGTTGATGAAGCTGTCATTCAATTCAGCAAATGGCGCGAAGGCATGGATATAGTGCCTACGATTATCGCCTTAAGAGAAAAAATTGACAGAATCGCCAAAACGGAAGTTGAAAAAATCCAAAAATCCTTAAAGCACCTCTCAAAAGAGGATCACCTGGTTATTTCCAGAATGGCGGAAACAATGGTGCAAAAAGTTCTCCACGATCCCACCTTGTTTTTAAAAAAAGATTTGGAGAATGATAATAAATCTCTTGTTATTGATTTTACAAGGAAGCTTTTTCATTTGGATTGATCCTGGATCGCATGCTTTAAAACAAAAACTCCTAATGGTATCGGATGGAATATGAAAAAAACGATAATCCTGACCGTAAGTCTTGTTTCCCTGCTTTTTCTTATCGGCGGTGCCTACATCACAACCACCATCAAAAATGCGACATCGGAACTGGATCTATTGATTAAACTTCACCAGGTTGAAATCCTGAGGGAACATTTATTGCTGAATCTTAAAAAAGTCCAGACGGATTTGCTGCTGATCAATACACCGCATATTATGGACAAAAAAAATGTTACCGACAATGTAAGAAATTTAAATCAGATGGTTATCTCCTGTTCTGATTGCCACCATACCCCTGAAGTGCAAGCCCGTCTCAGTGTTTTGAATGCAGATGTCGAAAAATTCATCCTTTCGTTTGCCAGATCATTCGAGAAAAAAAACAATATGGCGCAATTCGTAGAAGAGCGCGGAAATGCGTATCACCTATCCGAGGATATCATCGAAGAAGTCAGCAGCATCGTTCATATGGCGAGTTCTAAACTGAATGAAAAAACAGATTCCTCCCTCAAAGATATTTCGCATACCAAAAGCATGCTCTACATTGTTGTCCTCACAACCCCCTTCATTGCTGCCTGTTTTGGTTTCTTTTTTCTAAGAACCCTTACCAAACCCCTAAAACTCCTGGTGGAAGCAACCCGGAAGATAAAAGATGGTCATCTGGATTTCAAAATCATGGGGCTGAAGGATGAATTCGCAGAATTGGCAGATGCCTTTAATGAAATGTCGACATCTTTAAAGCATTACTTACATAATATTACGGAAGAGGAAAAACGATACCGGTTGCTTTTTGAAAGTGCTGCGGATGCTATTTTCATTATTGAAGCCGAAGGGGAAAACTTTGGGAAAATCATTGAGGCCAATCCGTCCGCTGCTAGAATGCATGGGTATACAATGGATGAGTTACTCCGGCTGAACCTGATCAAGGATCTGGATGTCCCTGATGCGATCCGGAAAGCCCCGGAGCGCGCCGCGATGATGTTGCAAGGAAACTGGATTACAGCGGAGATTGAGCATCGCAGGAAAGACGGCAGCGTCTTCCCGGTCGAGATCAGCGCCGGACTGCTCAATTTCATGGGGCATAAATATTTCCTCGCTTTTGACAGGGACATCTCGGAGCGCAAGGAAATGGAAAACCAGATTATCCAGGCCAAGCAGGATTGGGAAGACACTTTTGATGAAATCACCGACATGATCACTATCCATGACAATAACTATGGAATCATCCGTGCAAACAAGGCCGCAAAACACTTACTTGACCTGCCGCTTCAAACCACCACGACCAAAAAATGTTTTCATCTTTACCACGGTAAGGCGCACCCCCCGGAAGAATGTCTCAGCTGCAATTGTTTTTCCACCCGAGAACCAACCACGTTTGAAACCTATGAGCCCCATTTGGGAAAATATCTCGAAGTCCGTGCCATGCCGCGTTTTGATAAGGACAACAAGATGATTGGACTCATTCATGTAGTCAGGGATATTACCCAACGAAAAAAAAGGGAAGAGGCCTTTCAAAGAGCCGAGCAATTGAAAATAGTCGGCGAATGGGCCGCAGGACTTGCTCATGAAATTAAAAATCCCCTCGCAGGTGTTAAAGCATCTGTTGAAATGCTTCGGTACGAAAAAAACATCTCATCTGAAAATGAATTAATTGTCATGAAGTCCATTGATGAGATCAAACGGATTGAAAAACTGTTAAAAAGCCTGCTCAATTTTGCCAAACCGCCGAAGCTTCAATTGTCCCATGTCAATATCAACCAGGTGCTTGAACGGGCA
>PNOB01000008.1 GCA_013824585.1 Desulfobacterium sp.
ATTTGGGCCCAGGTATGTTATATGTTGTGCATGAGCCGCCCGAGCAAGTTCTTGTTTGAGTATGGGTGCTTTTATCCGGTGAACTTCCCCCACCGGGCATGCTGTAGTTTGTTGTGCTGAGTACCCGCTCAAAGTTTTCAGATCCGCATTTTGGGCACTGTAGTTCGTTTTTTTCATCATTTCCCATCACGAGCAGTTCAAAAAACTCTTCACACTTCGAACATTTAAATTCAAAAATTGGCATACCTTTCATCCTCCATGAAAAAACAGTTCGGATAGCGTTAATTCATCACTATGTGCATTATAAACCGATTGTCAAGATTTCTTGATTTTACCGAGTTGCCCACATGCTGCCATCACATCCTGGCCCTTTGGACTGCGTTTGCGAATAAAAACCCCACATTCAGCCAGCCAGTTGCAGAATTGCATCACCTTCTCTGTTGAAGGGGATTCAAAGGGTGATGCCGAACGGGGGTTATAGGGAATTACATTAATTTTTGACGGTATTGGTTTTACATATTCAGCAAGTTCAAGTGCATCTTCATATGTGTCATTTATATTTTGAATCAGAACATAGGTGATAAAAATGGTTTCTTTTTTTGAAAAAGGGTAATGAATGAGTGTATGCCGAAGTGTTTCCATGGAGGATATTTTGCGCGATGGCATGATTTGGGTGCGAATCCGGTCATTTGAGGCATTCAAAGATATTGACAGCCTGAGCCCTTTCATCCCCAGGCTTGATAGCTTTTGGATGGCTGTTTTTTCCCCGACAGTTGAAATTGTGATATACCGAAGGGCAACATTAAATCCCCTCTGGTCATTCAATACACGGACAGCCTGAATCACATTTTCAAAGTTGTCAAACGGTTCTCCCATGCCCATAAAAACAATATTTCGAGCGATGAGGTTCAGCTTGAATTTTGCAGAATATACCTGTCCGATAATTTCTTCTGTTGTGAGGTTTCGGGCAAAACCCAGTTGGCCTGTCTGACAGAATTTACAGCCAAACCTGCACCCTACCTGGGAAGAGACACAGATTGTGTTATGGGTAGCCATGGGTATGACAACCGATTCGATCTCGTGGTCATCCTGTAAACGGGTAATAAATTTGGTTGTCCCATCTTCTTTTTTGATCTCAATCAGCTTTCCGGTATTGATTTCAAGATCAGATGTGATGGCATGGGCAAAATTTTGGGAATTCGAAAAAGCGCGTGTATTTTTCAGATCAAGGATTCCGTTTTGAAATACTTCACGATAGATAACACGGGCATGATAGATCCCTTTTCCATATCGGGTGTGAAGTATTTCCAGGAATTCATCAAATGTGAGTTCAAGAATTTTCAATCCAGAACTCATTACGGCCAGGTTGTTACCGGAAAGTGCGCAACATGGATATTATTCACAATTGATGTTACGCCGGTTACGGTTTCCGCATGTGCGCATGCAGCTTCTTTTTCAGGATGTGTTGCAATGTAACCTGAAAGGGTAACAACACCGTCCGGGGTGGATTCCACTTTTAAAAAACAGGAATCCGGCATCCGTTTTTGAAGGATCACCTCCACCAGGGATTTGAGCGCCAGTGCCCGATAGTTATCTTTCAATTCAGGTGAAAGGGGAAAATTCTTAGAAATAAATTCTGCTCTTCTGATCAAAATGTCTACAGCAGATTCAATGTTGAATTTTTTGGTGTTGATAATAATATCATACCAATCCGGTTCTGTTGCATCTTTTTCAAAAAGATATCGAATAAAGCGGTTACGGTCACGATCCAACTGCATGATCAGTTCTTCAGCAACATTAGCATCCATATTTTGTTGGGTCTTGAAAATGGAAACCCGAAAATCTAGGGGAGCAATAATTCGGGCATTTAACACATTTTCGCGGTCAGTAAGGAGGAATTGTCCACCACGACCTTTAAGAACAATATTGTCTTTACTGAGTGCATCATAAACAATCGTAGAGATCAGATTTACGTAGACCGCCTGGTTGTGGAAGATTCTTTGAAAAAATCCGGGCCGGTTTTCCTTTTCCAATGAATCCATTTCAAGGGAAAAATCATCCGGTAATGCAATGATGCGGTCGTGAATCATGTCTTTGTCAATCAAGGTATATCCCAGGCGTTCTGCGGTGATTTCAGCAATTTCATCACCCAGGCTGCCGACCTGGCGTGAGATGGTCAGGATTGCCATAACAGCCTCCTTTTTTCAAAGGGTTTTTAAGATCCGGTCCTTTATGTGTTTCTATATCGAATATTGTTATCTATTTTTCAAAATAAGTCTATCATTTTTATGGGGATTCTTCAATTTCTAAATATCTAAAGAGTTAAATGAACTTACAGGTTCAAAGCACGACAAGGGGCAACTACCGTCAAAGGCCTTGGCAGATATCTTTTTTATGTCTATGGGGGAAAAAAAAGGGGCAATGCAACCCCAAGCATTGCCCTTTTTTGACAAGTTTCCAATGGCGCCGTTATTTAAAGATGCACGCACACCCGAGAAACCTGTTTTTTAGCTACCATTGACTTTTAGAATCAAACCGAAGGAGGGCTCACCATCGCTTGGCTCGAATCGTTTTTTATTATCAGCCGTGGTAGCACTGTTTCGCTTTCATAGTAAAGCAGTATATGTGCCAGAAGGAGGATAGCAGAAGAATTTTTTAAATCCTTTGATCATCGTTGGTTGTAAGGATAGGAAGGAAGCAGTTTTCGAATGCTGTTACATTTGTTGCTCAGTCTGTGAAAAGAAATACTTTCATTATGATAGTAGTCTACATAAATCACAAAATCTAATATCGGTAGTTTCATCCGGAAAGCTATCGACCTGAATGACATATACCGCTTTTTTATTCCAGATCCTTGAAATCTTTCAGATGAATAATTTTTTCATCTTTTCTAAGTGATGCCTGTTTTTTTTCCCAGACCCCTCTTGCTTTTGCTTTTTTCAGGTCATCCACAACAGCCTGGATTTCGGATTTGTTTTTGATCATGGTTTCAATTTTTTGATTCAAATGATTCCATGAATCTTCCAACTCATCGGTTTTAAGAGTAAATTCTCCTAAAAAAGAGAGGAGTTTCCCCAGGTGAGCCAGCAGTCCAAAATGAACAGTTTCCTGGAGATAGTAGGGGCAGTGACACCATAAGCTGATTCCCTTGATTCCCCTGTCAGAGATGTTTTCTTGCAGGACAGCATGAATCGCAGTGGGGCCCTGATAGTATATGAGGTTGATTCCTTTTTCTGCAAACTTGGCGATCAGTTCCTTATCAGATAAGATGCCCGATACAACCGTGTCTGTATGAAGCACATTGTCGAACATACTTCCGAGGCTGATAATCATATCAATCCTCAACGAGTCACAAAGAGATAAAAGCTCTTCTCTGAAAAACTTCCACCGGAGGTTGGGTTCATCCGCTTCCAGAATAACCAGATCGCGTTCGCCCGGAGCGGTTTTTATAGCATAAAATGTTCCGCTCGGCATCGTGAGCTTCTGCAGTCTTCCGAGTTCTATTTGTACAAAGGGCCTTGCTGCATCATAGCGATAAAAAAGATCCGGGTCGATTTCTGCGAATTTCTGCCCATTGAGTTTTTTGGTCAGGTATACAACCATGCCTTTTGAAATATTCATGGCATTTCCCCACCCGTCAAAACCGATGATCATGAGGGGGTGTTCCAGTTCCGGAAGGTAGTGAATATGGATTCCTTTTTCAGTCATAGCTTCTCTTATTATAAGGTAATCAGTTAGAACTGAACAGAATCAGTTTCCGATCAGACGGTTTGTAAGTTCCTGTATTTTTTGAGACCAGGATTTCGTGAATACAACGGTTAAATAGAGATCACCAGGGCGGCCGCCGGAAGATCCGGATTTTCCCATACCGGCAAGTCTGATCCGTTGTCCTTCTTTGATACCTTTTGGGATATTGATAACCAGTTTTTTTGCTTTTTTCTTCAGAAAATATGCATAGGGCTCCCCTTGTGCTGCCTGGGAGGGAGTCAAATGGATACTGTCTGTTATGTCGTTTCCATGGTCTGGTAACTCCATACCACTCAGTTTTTCGATTGCAAGCCTGACAACCTTGTTTGTTATATTTTGAAAGGTTGATTTTTTGGAATCGGCTTGCTGGTTGCCGAACAGATTGGAGAAAACAAACCCGGCAGCAAAAAAACCAGGTCGTTTGAATTCAAAGGTTTTATATCCTTTGCCATAAACATCATTGAACACTTCATCCACACCTCTGAACCCGAATGCTTTTGCCATTTCATCAAAGATGTGGTTGATATCGGATCCGGAAAAGATATCCTGGTCCGAATATCCATTCCTGAATTTTCCATATGCAGATTCACCGAATTTGGATTTGAGTGAATCATACGCCTGTCTCTTCTTCGGATCAGATAGGACTGCATATGCTTCATTGATCTGTTTCATTTTTTCGGCTGCTTCCGGGTTGTCTTTATTCCGGTCCGGATGATATTGAAACGCCCGTTCCCGGAAAGCATTTTTCAACTGCTTTGAATCCGCATCTTGATGGACACCTAAAAGCATATAGTAATCAATTTCAGCCATTTTTATCCTGCACGAAATTTTTTCTTCATAATGAAAAATGGTAATATTTCACGAATCCCCATAATATGGAGCAGGATAACATAATCTGAAATTTTCGGAAAGAGCAACCTACCTCCTGTTTCAAAGAGATGATTGTCATTGCATCCAAGTCACATAGATGCTGTTTTTTATGATTGCCGGATTCTGGAGGGAATACAGCAAACGCCGATAAAGGAAAATACTTGACTTGATGTTTAAAACTATATAATTTGGCACACGGTTTTTGGTTTAAAGACCGAGTAAAAAAAGAAAGTTCAGGCGCGTAGCTCAGTGGGTAGAGCGCTACCTCGACACGGTAGAAGTCGTTGGTTCAAATCCAATCGCGCCTACCAAAAATATCAAAGGGTTACAAGATTCAATTTTGTAACCCTTTTTTAATTGTGACCAAATTGTGACCATTTTTTTTAAATACGTTTTTTATATTGAAAAATAAGGAGAAACTCCTGATTTGCATTATTCAATTTTCATTCAGTCAATTCCTCACACAATTCCTAATTTTTCAAGAAGGTAGTTTACACGTTCATAAGCATCACGCTCTAAAAAAGCCCTATATTCTTAGTCCACAGCTTCTTCAAACGCGGATACAAATTTCGGCCCGGTATATTCTATCCCTTTAAAATTCTTGGCAAGCTTGCTCAGCCCTTCCTGAATTAATTTATTTTCAAGGTGGGGTTTGAATTCAGAAATCAATTCATCCATTCTATCTGCATATTGTTTTAAACAATAATAAATGTCATAGGCATCCTTTTCCTTGAGCCATTCATCAAGGACAATTGCTTTCATGATTAAAAACGAAACCATTGAAGCGACTTTTATGACAACTGAATCTTTACCACCGCCAGGCAGTGATCCCTCTATCATTATTTTCATTGGATTCGTAAATGCAAGATCACAGCCTCTTACTTTTCTTGCATGAATTTCCTGCACGCGCTGGTGCCTATGGCTTTTTCCAGTCCCTTCATATTCACCGGACAAAAGATCGACCTGAACGCAAATTTCCCTGTTTTGAACATAAACCGTACGGTGAAAAATAAATGGCTGTTTGCCCTGTTGATATCCCCGCTCAATAAGCAAATCAAGGATGCCCTTATACCCTTCATCTGAAATTTCCTTATGATCAAGGGCCAAATCAATATCGATACTACCGACATGTAAATCATAATCATTTCGGAATACAATCTGGGGGACCCAACCACCAACCAATACAATATTATCTCTATATTCACCTATGACCCGCATAATTTCTATTAAAACCGAATACGCTGCATCAACTGCCAGTTGATTATAATCCGTTTTTGTTACCATTCCTCGCCGATTATCCTTTCGAATAATAATTCAGCGGCTTCCTCACCACGGCCCCGAAAGCCTTGCAAGTCTAAAAAAAGCTGAACTTTTGAAACCAGCTGAATATCATCCGCTTTCGATCCCCCATAATAGACCCCGTCATCATACGGAGTATACAAAAGGACATTGCCACCACTACCTACTTTTTTTATTGATAGATCTGATAACATTTTTTCCGTTACATCTGAAGCATAGATCATGGCTTTATTATATCGAACAGCTGTTGAAATTCGGGCCGCACCTGAAAACCCTGCCAACGCATATTTAACGTCATTCTTATTGAAATAATGCGCACATAATGTTTCTATATCTTGTACAGGTTTTAATGAGTATAATTCCTTAATTTCATTTTTTCGATAGCTATAGTTATCTGCCCACTCCTGCAATAGTTCTGCGGGATTCACCAGACCGAAGCTGCCCCTTTCCCCGGAAAGCAATTCTCGTTCATACAATATTTTTTTTACATTAGAGGCTTGGCCAAGGCTGACATCGCTCTCTTCAGCCAGCTCTGTAATTTTCCATTTTCTGCCCGGATTACACAATAAGACTCTCAGAACACGTTCTGCTTTTGACGAATACAAAGTTCTCAGGGCTCTCTTTTCCTGAAACTGGTTTGGAAAATCTTTTCTTTCAATAAAAATTTTGTCAAATGACAAGAGGCAGTTGCCAGACAAGTCAATGTATCCGATCCCATCTGATTTAAGGATAGCTGCTGCTTTTGAAGAAATATAAGGGGCAATGAAAACAAAGTATGCATTAACGGTCTTTTCTCTATAACGCAGAATTTGATTTGAAGCCTCACGAGCTAAACGAGGTTGACCACTGTTTTTAATCTCACATATAAGCCGCATATTACGATCCGAAAGCTCTATTGCCAAATCAAGATCTGCCTGAATATCGGTATTAAAAATGTCTTCCCGGATATTTTTAATTTTTAAAAAAGGAATTTTTCCCAGACATTCCAGTAGCGCGCCTTTTGCCTTTTCCTTTATTATTGATTCGTTATTTTTCATTATATTTCCTATTTTCAACTTTTGTTGAAAGTATATATTTTAGTGAAATTAATAGGTGATGATGGATTGATCCAAGTGGATTTGAGCAATACCGAACCAAATATTTATAGAAAGTACTATAATTATGGTGCGGTTTCTGTTTAGTGAATTATTCTTGACTATTCATTTATTACCATATAGTATTCATCCAGTAAGTCCAAAATTTTAGACATAGTGGTCGATATATGAAGAGATTAATTTCGTTTCCAGCAGAATTTGATTACAACTTATTGCTACACGCTTTAAGGGATTACAAAAAACCACGCGATAAAATCAGGGGTCTTATCCGGGGCAAGGATATCATAAGGGTTAAAAAAGGTCTTTATGTTTTAGGAAAGGACTATAGTAAACCTTACAACAAGTACGTATTGGCAAATCTGATTTATGGGCCTTCCTATATCACAGGTCAAACCGCTTTGGGATTTTGGCAAATGATACCGGAACGCGTTGAACTTATGATCAGTATGACAACTAAAAAAAAGAAGAGATTTGAAACCCCGGTTGGTAGTTATTCCTATTTATATTGCCCTAAACCGGCCTTTAGTATTGGGATTAAACTTGACCATGCCGGAGATGGAAAGAATTTTCTAATCGCATCCCCGGAAAAGGCGTTATGCGACATTATTGTATCGCAAACGCATATTACAACGCAAAAGGAAATGAAGGAATTTCTTGAATTAATGCGGTTGGATTTAAGTTTTTACGAGAATTTTAATTATTCATTACTAGAAGAGATTAAGACTGGATATCATAGGCAATGTTTAAAATTACTGGTTAATTGTTTAAAGGACAGTTATGTTTGATGAAAAAATCAACCTAATGTTTAATAGGTATGAATTAAATACGATTCATGACCATGAGAATGCGCTAAAAGAGATCATACAAGAAGTCGTTTTGCTTGGTTTGTGGCGTTCTAAATTTTATGAAAAGGCCGTATTTTATGGCGGAAGCGCATTGCGGATTCTATATAAGCTGGATCGTTTCTCTGAAGATTTGGATTTTTCGTTAATTGCACCAGAAAAAAATTTCGATATTAAAAAATATCTTAGTGCCGTTATATCTGAACTGGAATTATGGGGTTTTGAGGTTTCTACGGAAGAAAAAAACAAAAAGAATAAAAGTACGATTGAATCAGCTTGTATCAAAGCGAACACATTGATTCATTTAATAAAAATTGATACCAAACTGAAAACGCATAGAAATGCTGTGATGAAAATCAAACTGGAAGTTGATATAGACCCCGCTGTCGGGTTTGCAAGTGAAGACAAATACCATCTCCACCCCATCCCATTTACGATTAAAACCATGGCCTTGCCCAGTTTGTTTGCCGGGAAAATGCATGCATTGTTATGCCGAACAAGACGAACCAATATTAAGGGCCGGGACTGGTATGATATGATTTGGTTTGTAAAAAATAACATTCCGTGTGATTTGCGTTATCTTAAGAATAAAATGGTGCAAACAGGACATATTGATATGTCTGAATCGTTGACCAAAGAAAAGCTTGCTAAACTTTTAAATGAGAAAATAAAAGATATTGATTTCAATTCGGCAAAAAATGACGTTGAACCGTTTTTAAAAAATTCAGGGCAACGAGAAGAGTTACGTCTTTGGTCCCAAACTTTTTTTTCTGATTATCTGGTTCGGGAGATTCTTGTTCAAACCGGATTGTCAACTGAACATCCTGAAAGGTTAACCAAGTCAAAGGGTATATAAAGGCGAAATTATCTGGAAGCATTTGTCGGCAAAGGATGCGGAATGAAGCAATTGACTTAATTAATGTATTCACTGGAGACATATCCCGGACCCGTTGGAACTACTTTTTCAGAACCATTTCTTCATACCGACAGGCGGCCTCCTATTTAACCCCAAGCTACGTTAAATATTGACAACTTTTTTGACCCAAAAACCACCGACCTAAATCGTTGACGTATAACCCTGTAAATTCAAGTTTTCAGAAGGACCTTGTTTTTTTTTATCCTTCTATTAATGGCAGGGATTCCAAGGACATGTTGTATGCTTTTCTGGCGTATATATCATTGAGATAATCGGGTAAGGGCAGGTCTCTCTTCAGGCACTCCCAACTAAAAAATATCATTCCCAATCTTTTAACCGTTACGGATCAACAAATTGACAATGGAATCGCCGGACTGATAAAGTGCAGAATGTCTGGAGCTATCTGTTTATTTTTTAGGGCGATGGGAATGTGTGCACTATGGCAAGCTGTGTTGCACTATAGATGCATTTGTTTTTAGCCGTTTAAAATGGCTGAAGGCGACAACCAAATTTTCTTCTTGCGCCGACCTTTTGTATAGAAGCATGTCGGGCCAATATCCATAACCGCCAAAAATAATAAATATGGACAAAACGTCAATATTTTTTTCCTTGTTTTTCAATTATTGCCATATTTTTAATTAACTGATATTATACATCAAAATTTCTCAGCTATATATTTCGATATATCTGTTTAGGAGGTGTATGTATAAAGTACGCATAGATAAAGAAAAAAATCGGTTATATCTTTCAGCAAACGAGATATATCGTAGAGAAGCAAAAGAATTCGCTGAATTAATTGAAAGAGAATGTAAGAAACTGAAGCCGGGATTCACCTGTATTACAGATCTTCGTGGACAAAAAAGGCAGATAGGTAAGATCGATCGTATTATTTGTGATGTCCAAACCCTATTGGCAAACGCAGGTATGAAAAAAGTTGTGCGGGTAGTGAACCCGAAATCAGCAGATATTGAGCTGCAGTTTGAAGCAATCAGTGTTCTTAACGTTGGGTATTCAGCCTATACAACCACAAATATGAAAATTGCTGAAGAGATACTTGATCAGCCGTAATAACGGCATTGTTTTAAATTCTCTAAAAAATGAATGGTTTTTATTCGCGGTTCATAGTCCCAGTTTGTGTTCACACAAACTTATATACTTTTCCTGAATTTCCACGGACAAGAATTCGCCTAACAATGAGAAGGCGATTAGTGGCCGATAGCCAATCAAATATGATTACCGGCATACTATGCCCAGTGGAAGCGAGCGTGTCATATATTGCATAGTAGGTTTTATTTAAATAAATTTATTTTAACAGCTTTTAATATTTAGCCTATCATTCGTTTTTTCTGATTTATATAGATTCAATGGGTTATAAACTACATTGCGGTCTATGACAGCTTAGCTTCCACTACCTCGAATTCGGAAAATTGAAAAAGAAGAAAAAAACATGTCACACTTTGAAATAAATCAAGTCTAAATTGTTAACATATGCAGACATAAACTCAAAACAAGGCGCATCCCATGAATGAAGAATTAGAACAAATTTCGGAAAAGGCAAAGCAGGGCAGCAAAAAGGCTTTAGATGAACTGATCCAACGGCTTCAGGGGCGAATATACGGTTTAGCACTACGCATGCTTGGATTCGCAAGCGACGCTGAAGATGCCACCCAGGAAATATTGATTAAAATCATTACCCATTTGAGTGACTTCAAAGGAGAGAGTCGCTTTACGACCTGGTACTATAAAATTGCCATAAATCATCTGCTGACATTGAAACAATACCGCGCCAAAGATCTGAACGTAAACTTTGACATGTGGGATGAACTGGCCTACCGCCGGGATCCTGACTTTGATTTTGACGGGCTGCCGGAACCGTCCAAAACCCTTATGGCCGAAGAAGTTCGCATCGGCTGCATGCAGGGGATTCTCCAGTGTCTGGAACCTAAGCTCCGGATTACCTTTATTTTGGGAGAAATTATGGAAATGTCGGGTGAAGAAGGTGCTGATATCTTAGGTATCTCTGCGGAGTCTTTTCGGAAACGGCTTTCGCGAGGACGTGACAAGGTAAACACTTTCATGCAGAAACATTGCAGCTTGGTGATTCCGGAAAACGAGTGCCACTGTTCAAAGATGGTCGGACCCGATATTCGGGACAAATGGATCGATCCGGATAATCTTCAATTTGTGGGAGCGCGTTGCCACGCTAAAATTGATCCAACCGTCAAGCATCGTCTAGGTGAATTGAACGAAATCGGTAGAGTGGTTGTATTATATCGAAGCTATCCCGAGTATTCAGCTCCAGATGCTGTCGTTGATATTGTAAAAGAAATGATTGCCTCAGAAAAATATAAAATTCTTCAACACTAAGGACTCGCATCGAGACTTACGCCAATGAGGAGACAGGATGAATATCACCTTGATAAACGGCAATGATCCCGGCCAAAATAAGGGATTTGAAGATTATATGAGCCGCCTGAATAATGAACTTGTCCATAACCATGATGTTGAATGGTTTCATTTGCAGGCACTTTCCATTAAGGATTGTCTGGGCTGTTTTGGATGCTGGCAAAAGACACCCGGCCAGTGCATCTTCAAGGACGATATGGCGTCGTTGATAATTGCATATTTGCATTCCGATCTGGTCTTGTTTGCGTCACCACTAATATTGGGGTTTCCCAGTGCGCTCTTAAAAACATCACATGACCGGTTGATTCCGATTATACACCCCTATACGGAAATAAAAAACGGCGAATTGCATCATGAGGCGCGATATAAAAAATATCCCAAATTGGGTCTGCTTATGGAAAAAGAAGTCGATACCGATGAGGAAGATATAAAAATTATAACAGATATATACACACGGATAGCATTTAGTTTTAAATCCGCATTGGTATATCTGACGTTCATTAACACTAAATCCCCGGAGGAGATTGCACATGAAATTGGTCATTGTTAACGGATCGCCTAAGAGAAAATTGAGCAATACATCCAAGCTTTTAGAAGGGTTTGTCGCCGGATATGAAGAAAACCGGAATTGCGTTTTTGAATTGTTCTCGGTGCGTGATTTTGAAGATCAAACAAACTTAAGCCAAATGATAAACAAAGCCGATTATATCCTGCTGGCCTTTCCATTATACACAAACGCCATGCAAGGCCGCGTGAAGCGATTTCTTGAGATGCTTACGCTCCTTTCACAAACTTCAAAAGAATCAAACCCCAAACTGCTGTTTCTGATTCAGTCCGGATTTCCGGAGGCCCTACATTCACGTGTAGTGGAAAGATATCTTGAAAAGCTATGCAAACGTTTAAATTGTGAGTATATGGGCACAATCATCCGAGGCGGCATAGATACGATCAATCAGTCGCTGCCTTCATTTTTAAGTGGACGGGTCATATGTTTTTTTCAGAATCAGATGAAAAAAATAGGGAAAAAGTTTGGCGAAACCGGCGAACTTGATCAAAAATTGTTAAAACAAATCGCTTTTCCGGAAAAGCTGCCTTGGATTGTTATACTGTTTTTTAAAATCTATGCCTTTTTTGGTGTGCACTATTTTGGATTTGACTCGGTTCTAAAAGAAAATAACATGTGGTCGAATAGGGATGCGACTCCCTACGTTTAGAGGATAAGACGTTGCTTTTTTTGTAGATGAACATAAAGGAAAGGCACTTGTGTGTCAACGGTAATATCTATGCAACATGTAGAGAGGTGTTTGGAAAGCTGGATGAAAACCGGAGGGGCGTTTCTGATCTATATTGTTCACGAAATATACCCAGAAATCAGTTGGACTATTTTTCATTCTTTGTTCAATGGTTCTGGCAATAGTTGTAAATATTGAATTTGCGCAAAAATATATGTTGACAGATACTACTTTAATGACATGGTTTGTATTTTTTTTGACACTCATGAATAGATATTTTGTGACCAAATTGTGACCATAACAAACATAAAAAATAAACAATTACGAATAGTAACAAAAAAAACAGCTTTTGTAACTTGCTAATAACAAAAACGATTAAGCAATACCAGATATCAATATAAAGTATTTAAATTATTAGATATTGGTTCGATACGGTAGAAGTCGTTGGTTTAAATCCAATTGCGTCTACCATAAAATTCAAGGGGTTGGAGTTTGAAACTGTAACCCATTTTTGCTTTCTGCTACCATCCTTCTATTGTTGGATCCAGGGACAGTGGGTTTGAGATTATTATATTCTAAAAAGATTGCATAATGTTGGATAACGTAGTATCTTAAAACATCATTCAGAATCTTCCTTAAAATCGTTTCAAATCCAAATCTTAAAAAGTTGGAATATGATTCCACATATGGAATTTGGATCTCCTGTTAGTTTATAATATTCTTATATTATTATGGAAATAGAGCCGATAAAATTATTGTTGATTGAAGATAATCCATCGGATGCGATGTTGATACAAAAACTTCTCGGTAAAGAAGGCTGCCCGATCTATGATGTTCATGTGGCAAATTCCCTATCCAGCGGTTTAAACTATATCAAAAATATGGATTTTCATATTATTTTTTTGGATCTTAATCTGCCGGACAGTAAAAATATCGATACGTATTTGATTTTACGGGAGCAAGCTCCGGAGCTGCCGGTTATTGTTTTGACCGGAATGGAAAACCAGGAACTGGCAAACCTGGTGTTGAGGGAGGGTGCACAGGATTGTTTTTTAAAGGGCAGGATTGATATCGATCTCCTGGAAAAATCCATCTGCTATTCTCTGGAACGAAAAAAAGTTGAATTGGCCTTGAGGGATGCCAATGAAAATCTGGAGGAAAAAGTAAAACAGAGAACGGAAAAGTTGAAAGAAACAGTAGCAAAACTGGAAGTGGAGATAACTGAACGGAAAAAAGCGGAAGAAGAATTAAAGGCCATACATGAGAAACTGAGGGAACAGGTTGCTGAACAGACAGAGGAACTTCGGGAAACGATCGATCAGTTGAATGTTCAATTAGAAGAGCGGCAACTGGTGTCCGAGGCCCTTCATGAAAGTGAAGAACAGTTTCGCTCTCTGGTGGCAAACCTTCCCGGAGCAGTATATCGTTTTCGAATCGATAGTGAATGGACCCTGGAATATATTTCTGAAATGATTGAGGAGATTACGGGCTTTCCTCCATCCTTCTTTATCCGGAACCGGGTACGATCCTACCGAAGTATCATTCATCCGGATGACCTTGAAAAAGTAGATAAAGCGATTCAGGAAGGGCTGGACCCAATGAAGTCCATCTATGTTGAATATCGTATTATCGATGCCAACAACCATATTCGCTGGTTTATTGAAAAGGGTCAGGCCATTTTCAGTGAGCTGGGTCAGCCATTGTGGCTGGATGGATCCATTTTTGATGACAGTGAAAGGAAACGTGCGGAAGATGCCTTGCAGGAAGCCAACAAGGAACTGCAGCGCTTGGCTATTATGGATGGATTGACTCAGATACCCAATCGAAGGCGGTTTGATGAGCACCTTGCCAATGAGTGGAACCGGATGAAGCGGGACCGGAAACCAGTATCATTGATATTATGTGATATTGATTTTTTCAAGTTTTACAATGATAACTATGGACATCAGAAAGGGGATGGTTGTCTTCAGGCTGTTGCCCGTGCCATTCATCAGGTGGCAAAACGATCTTCTGATCTGGCTGCACGATATGGAGGAGAAGAGTTTGCCCTGATTCTACCGGATACAGATATATCCGGCGCAATCTATGTTGCTGAAAAGGTCCGGCAAACCATTGCCGAACTCAAAATTCCGCACGGATATTCAAAGGCGGACAGGCATGTTACATTGAGTCTGGGAGTGGCCAGCAGAATTCCGGTTCAGGATTCATTGCCGGAAGACCTTATCAAGGAAGCGGATGATGCCTTGTATCAGGCCAAAAAACAGGGACGTAACTGTGTTTTCTCCGGAAAACCGGAGATGTAATTATTTACCGGACAATTTGGATGAGATTCAGAAGTCAATCATGCTTCATAAAGGAACAATTATTCTGATATCAGGGCTGCTGCCCTTACCGGTGATCCATCCGCATCCTGAATTTTGAGCGGAAAGCAGAAAAAAGAAAAAATCTCGTCCGGGAGTTCCGAAAGGTTTGTCAGATTTTCAACAATGAGGATTTCGTTTTGTAAAAAAACCCGATGTATCGGATAGGTGTCTGTCTGGTCCACGGAAATCATATCCACGCCGATTCCCTTTAACGGGAATCCAGCCAGCCATCTGGCTGCCTCTGCTGTCAGTACAGGATATTTCTTGAAATAGTCATCCTTTCCCCATTTCTGGTACCATCCGGTATAGAGCAGAAGAAAATCGATTTTCAAGATACGTGTCTCATACTGGAGAAGATCATGGTATTTTATTTCCGTCCGGTCAATATGGGTGAGGTTGATTACAGCTGCTTTGCCCATAAACTTTTCTGTTGGAAATCGGTCAAGAGATTTCCCTTCCGAAAGGATATGGGATGGCGCATCCATATGGGTACCGGTATGGGAAAACAGGGTAATCCTTTTCTCCGCGAAACCCTGATTTTCAATTGTACAGGGAGTTGAAAAAACAGGAGGTTCTGTTCCGGGGTAAACCGGTGTTTCAATGGAGATTGTATGGCTTAAGTCAATTGTCTTCATGGGTTGAGGCTTCTCTTTTCTTTCCTGTCTTAACAGTATCAATATAGTATAGATTATGTCACATGGCACATTTTTGGAAGAGAAATCTCCTTGACACGGTTGATTTTTTGATAGTAAAAAAATCAACTACAAGGAGCCAATTTCAAAAGTCTGTTGTTGTAGTTCCGGCGAAAGCTGGACACGAAGTGAAGCATAACGCTATCCAGTATTTTTAGTTCTTTTCTGGACATCAGCTTTCGCCGGTGTGACACTTTTTAATCGTTTTGAAATTGGCTCAAAAGGTTTAACCGAATGGTTGAAAATTTCCATCCGATCTGAATTCTCTTCAAAGGCCGGAGCTTTTTCGGGCGAATCGGCTACAGCTTCAACAGGGTAACAATGGAGACCTGATTTATGAATAAGATTCCAGCTACGATAAATGATCTGAGGCAGCCGGAAAAAACAGAGCATCTTCTGGATATGTTTCAGCGGATTATGGTTCACTATGCCTTGTGGTTTTCCGAGGTTCGAAATCGCATGGGAGTTGAAAAAGCCATGGCCATTCTGAATGAGGCGACCCGAAAGAGTTTTTCCATTCAACTGAAACGGTTTGTAACGGCTTTTGGTGGAAATTCGCAGGATGGCATCCCTGCTTCTTTGCTGGAAATAAATGAAGATCGTATGAATGAACTCATGAAAAGTACAGCCATCAACTGGCTGGCAAATGATGGAGTCTGGTTTCAGGCTGTCGAATTTTCAAGCAACATGAAAGACGCCAAGGCCTGCAATGATGCATGCTGGCAGTATTTTTCACCTTTTGAAGCCATGGCGATTAAAGGTTTGTTGGATCTTCCGGAAAATCCAGGGCTTGACGGTTTAAAAAAAGCACTGAATTTTCGATTGTATGCCTGTATCAATATCCAATCCATTGTAGAGGAAAGCTCTAACAGCCTTCTTTTTCAGATGAACGAATGCCGCGTGCAATCCGCGAGAAAACGGAAGAATCTGGATGATTATCCCTGCAAGTCAGGAGGTATGGTTGAATACACCACGTTTGCCAGAACAATCGACAGCCGGATTCAAACAGAATGTGTGGGATGCCCGCCGGATAAACATCCGGATGCGTGGTATTGCGCTTGGCGGTTTACAATATAAATGAGGGATTTTTCATAACCAGGAGAGATGATAATGAAAAAGTGTCCTTTCTGCGCTGAAGAAATTCAAGACCAGGCGATAAAGTGTAAACACTGCAATGAGTTTCTTAATGCCGTTAAACCATCAAGCTTCACAGAGGAAAAGACTCAATGGTATTTCCGAAAATCTTTTATTATCATCGCCGTCTGTTGTGTTGGGCCTCTGGCATTGCCACTGATCTGGTGGCGGCCTCAAACAACGCGGGCATGGAAGATCGGGCTTACCATCGGGATACTTGTTCTTTCCTGGTTTTTTTTTCAGATGACAATGGAATCCATTCGCGTGCTCAAAGAGTATTCCAAACTGATTGAGGGGATGTGAAATGACCGGCTTAACCGGTTATCGTATCTTATATTTCTCGTCAGAAGTTGTTGACGGTTTAAAAAAGCGTTGAGAGGGCGTGTACTGAACCGATATTGATTTTTTCGTCACAGGATGTTTAAATTCGAGAAAAAAGGCTGCCAGACGGATTTGCCGGACAAATGTTGAATCTGCACCATATTTCCGGTCACCGACAACAGGACAGTGAATTCCCGCCAGATGTACACGGATCTGGTTCTTCCTTCCGGTATGTAATTTAATCTCCACCAGATGATAAGGTTTTTCATTTCTGATCAAAGCATATTCTGTTTTAGCATACTTGCTCCCAGGGGTTTCCTTCGGACAGACGATAACCTTCTGGACAGAAGTATCCTTCAACCAGTTTTCAATGATCCCCTCAGGGGGGTCAGGTTTGTTCTCGGTAAGTGCGATATATTTTTTCGTGATCGCTTGCCATTCATCCTTTATCTGCTTCTGAAGTTTTTCAGACTTTGCAAACATCAGCAATCCTTCTACTTCCCTGTCGAGCCGATGAATAACCCAGAGTCTGGTTTTTTTTCCATCACGTTCCAGGAGAAACGCCTCCAGAAGTTTATGGTATGAATTATTGATTACCAGTTCCTTGTTCCCGCACGATAAGATTCCAGCTGGTTTAAGGGCAACAATCAGATGAGCATCCTCGAAATGGATGACCACAGGGTTTCTTTCTGTTGGGGCCTGGTCTTTATTTTGGTTTTTTTCGATTGGAACCATTTCCAGCTCACTGCCTGTTTCGATAATCTGTTTTGGATGCCTTCCGATTTTTTCCCCATTCACCAGGAACTCTGAATATTTGATTATCTGCTTGACCTTTTGTTTTGAAATACCTTTATAGATGACCATTATTGTTTCAAACAGGGTAGCGGTATTTTTCAATCTATATTTCATGTTAACTCCGATATTCCCCAGTTGGCAGGGACCTTATTTCCGGAGTCCTTGGATTCGGAAGGTTTGTTGATGGAAGGGGTTGTGCTGGTTTCTGAAAGATGGTTCGGGGTATCTGTTTCGGGTTTGATATTAGTTTGTTTTGTATCTGGTTGGGGCAACTCTGGTTTCATATCCGGGTTAAAGGAGAATTCGACTGTAAAATTTCCCTGCTCAGATGAATAGGGGATCGCGATGATAGGGCCGCTGGCTTGATGAACAACTTTGTGATCAGGGCCATGGACAACTTTTGGGACGGTAAGAACCAGATCAAATCCTTTTTCAGCCAGAATGCGTACGGCCCGTCCGGTGATCATATTGGCCAGCTCACCAACCGTATCGATCACGATGTCTTCACCAATATCCTTGGTGTCCATGTCTAATATTTTTGAGACAATATACAAAATGGTACCCTGATCAAAGGTGACCGCAACCGTGCCTTTCCCGGAGCCTTTCAAGCCAATGATTCCCGTCACATCACCCCTGCCTTTCTCATCATTTTTTCTGTATATTTTTTGGACTTTATAGCTGAGGTGGGCCACATCGTGAATGATTTCCAGTGTTGCCTTGAGAAATGTGTTAATCATATTGGCATCCACAGAGAAACCTCCTGTATTGAAACCTCGGGACTGTCTGTTCTGGATTGGTTCAGAAAAATGTTTGAGGTAATTGGCTGCAATGCGATTGAAAAGTGACGTCAGAACCATTCAATTAATGAGTATTGTATCAAAAAAATATCTGGATTGAAAGATCTGTTTCCGGATTTTTTTTTACAGGTTGAAAATTATTTGCCTGGATAGTAACATATCGTGTATAGCGCAGGAAAATTTTTTTTGTCATTTGTTTGATGAAAGCGTGTGGCTGTTTGATTTGCCTCCATCGGATAAAAGGACACCCCCTCTGATGTCCAGATTACGGCAAGAACTCATTCAAATTCAAAAAAAGAACTATTGGAAAAATGTCAGGCTGGTTCGGGATAGCCTGGAGTATAATCCAGCAGTTGAAACCTATGAAAAGGAATATTTTGATTTTCTGAAGGATTATCAGGGTATTTCAACCAAAACAGATTTGATTAAAAAGGTATCTGGCGCAGACCTGGTATTTCATGGGGATTACCATACGCTGCGACAGTCGCAGCGGTGTGTCTTGCGTATTCTTCGGGAAATCCAGGGAAAACGGGAGGTCATTCTCTGCCTGGAGATGTTTTACGGCATGGATCAGAGATATATCAACGCCTTCATGGATGGTGAGCTGTCTGAAGGCGTTTTTATCCAGAAAATCGATTATCGGAAAAAATGGCCTTTCAGTTGGCAGAACTGGAGTCCGATTATTTATTTTTGTCAGGACCATGGGATTCCGATCATCGGGATCAATTCCGATCCCGGTGAAGGAATCGGTGGGATAAGAGACCGGGACCAATATGCGGCAAAAGTGATTTCCAAAACTTTGCTGAAAAATCCGGGAAAGCTGATTTATGTGATTGATGGTGATTTTCATGTTTCTCCCAACCATCTTCCGAAAGAGGTGGAACAACTGCTGATTCTCCTGGATATTCAGACCAGGAGTGTCATCATCTATCAGAATGCGGAGAACCTTTTCTGGAAGATGTGCGAACAGGGAATCGAGGAATCCGATGTCATCCGGATCAGTGAAAACAGTTTTTGTGTCATGAACACAATGCCTGCCAATAAAATTCAGTCTTATCTGAATTGGCTGGAATACTCCGAAGACGCATATTATCCGGTTCACGGGGAGTGGGCTGAAGATGGTTCTGAAGGGAGAGGGCTGTCGGTCCAGGATATTGCATCCGATCTTGCATCCATTCTGAAATTGGACCTGTATCCTCAGGTTTTGGAACAATTGAATGTGTATTATGCCAATAACCTTGATTTTATGGATTTGATTCATGATATGCCGGCGGTCAAGGGAAAAATCCGGTTGATCAAGGAGAAGATGAAAAGCGGGGAAGGGTTTCTTCTGGAATATGAGCAGGAAGGAAAAGAGGCGTATTTAATTTATCTGCCCAATTCAAATCTTAACATGGCAGCCGAGGAGGCAACTCATTTTGTGAATGCCGTCTGCCGCGGCCGTCTGACAGCAGACCTCAGCCTGTTTGACCGGTTTTACTGGAATGTGATCACGGAATGTCTGGGTTTTTTCGGAAGCAAGTTTATCAATGAAAAGCGAAAAGCCCATTCGGAAAACTCTCTCAGAAGATTGCTGGGCCAGATGAAAAAAGATGAATATCAAAAGGCTGATTCTATGATTCCACAGGTGGCAAGGTTCATTCTTCAACATTATGCACTTCAGCGGCAAACCGATAATGCGAAAGATTTTTATCAGAAATTTGAACCCCAGTATCGTAATCGATCGATTCTACCGTTTGTGTTCAGCACCCAGCTCGGGTATATGCTGGGCAATAAACTATATTATGCAGTGAAAAAAGGCCGATTCCCGCTCACAAAAATACGCTCTTATTTCCGGGATCCTTTTGAAGAGGCCGGCAAGGCGTTTTCCTGTTATCTGGAGATCAGCCATCGTCTGAAAGAGATGAAGCACATCACTCAGTTTTAGAGCCTGTTTTGTCCTAAAAGATTATGAATGTAATGATTCAGGAGATTGTCGTTTCAATTATTGTCTTGACACATAATTGACATCCGTGTTTATTTTTTGCCAATCAAAGAGGGGGGTATAATCATATTGGGAATATCGGTATCGGAGAAGTGAGGGAATCAGATGCATAATTCAATGAGAATATAGGCGGCTGTTGTGGCAAAGTCAAAAACGGAAAGAAAAAAGGCGAAAAGGAAAGCCAAACAAAAGCAATCCAAAATAGAACGCTCAAAGACAACCACCAAGGATCGCGGTGAATTGTATTATCGGCAGGCCATGTATTTTGCAGAAAACGGCAACCTGGAAAAAGCATGTACAAGCATTAAAAAAGCATCCAGCCTCATACCGGATGATCATGAAATACTTATGAGCATGGGGCATATCGGATCCATCAGCGGGGAGAAAAAAATGGAGCTGGAGGCCCTGAAGGGCTTGAAACGGATCGGCAGACTAAAGCCGGATATGTGGATGTCTCTTTTGGAGTTCACTGTTGTTGATGAGCAATATGAAGAAAGCATCGCCATCGCGGATGAATTGTTATCCATATTACCCAGTTTGCCAATTCAAAAGAAAAGGGATCATAGACGAAGAATACTTGATATCAAGGAATATTGCGAAGGCGAGAATTTGCTTCAAAATTTCAATAGAAAAGTTGAGTTACAGAATCAAAAGAAATCTATTTCAAAGAAAACAACAGAACACCGTCCGCCGACAATCGATCAGAAAAATAAACAGATGCAAAAATCAGCGGACGGAAAGGCTGAAACGCATCGACCAGACAAAGGAAAACAGCAGATTCCGGTCGATTTTCAGTTACAGATGGATTCTTTTTATGAACCCTTCCTGGAACCTTCATCTGTCGGTATTGAGAAGTATGAACTTTCCATCGCAAGCCATACAATCCGGTTTCAAGAATCCTTTGAAAATCTTATCTGTTTGGCTGGACTTACAGGCATTCGCTCCCTTTGGTATCAGGAGGAAACCGCCAGAAAAGTATTGAAACGTTTCAGAGGCAGAGCGCTCCTGTCCGATGAAGTCGGCTTGGGGAAAACCATCGAAGCCCTGATCGTATTCAGTGAATATATCAAAAGAGGCATGGTGAAAACCGGCCTTATTCTGACCCCGGCTCCCCTTGTCAGTCAGTGGAAAGACGAACTGTTATCCAAATTTGGATTGGATATCCCTTCCACAGATGATATCGATTTTAAATCAAAGAGCGATACCTTTTGGGAAGAACCCTTTGTGCTTGTTTCCATCAATCAGGCAAAATCGAAAAAAAATTATGACATCGTTACCGGCAAATCATATGATATCGTTATTGTGGATGAAGCCCACCATCTAAAGAACCGGGATACGCTCAACTGGAAGCTTGTCAATGCCTTAAAAAAAAGATTTATCCTTCTTCTGACAGCAACACCTGTCGAGAACAATCTTATGGAGCTTTACAACCTCATCACCTTGCTCAAGCCCGGCCAACTTGAAACCGCTTCTTCTTTTCGGGAAAAATTCATGACAAAAGGAGATCCGACAGATCCCCGGAACCGGTCATTTCTGAAGGAATTGCTTGGCGAGGTCATGATCCGGAACACGCGCGCCCTTGCAGGTATTCAAATTCCGCCTCGATTTGCCGAAACCCTGCGCATTCCAGCTTCAAAAACGGAAAAAGCATTGTATGAGAGGTTACAGATACTGGTATCGGAGTTGAATAACCTTGAGAAAGGCAACAAACTCATTATTAAAAATCTGTTGGCCCAGGCCGGGTCTTCCCCGACCGCGCTGGAAAAAACCATATCCAAGATGCTCATGAACAAGGAGTATCAGCTCAAACATGAGAATGAGTTACGTGCCATAAAAAATTTGTGCCATACAAACCTTGACACCCCGAAAAATCAGGCACTCTTGAAATTGATTCAGGTTTCTAAGGATAAAATCATTGTCTTTGTGAAATATATCGGAACCATTGAACATCTGACTGATTTTTTTGAATGGAATGGGGTCTCCTTTTCCCTTTTTCACGGTAATATGAACAGCACCCAAAAGGATCAACAGATCGAAGCCTTTCGCAGTGAAAAACAGGTTCTATTGACAACAGAAATCGGTGGTGAAGGCCGAAATCTTCAGTTCTGCCATCGTATGGTGAATTATGACCTTCCCTGGAATCCCATGAAAATTGAACAGCGCATTGGCCGTATCCATAGAATTGGTCAGGAAAAAGAAGTTCGTATTTATAATCTTTGTGCGTCGGGCAGCGTGGAAGATTATATTCTGGATATTCTGGATCGGAAAATAAATATGTTTGAAATGGTTATTGGAGAAGTTGATATGATCATCGGCCGGATACGGGGTGAAAAAGAGTTTGAGGATATAATTTATGATATCTGGGTCAATTCCGCATCAGAGGCGGAACGTATAACAGCCTTCAATAATCTTGGCAACCGTCTGAAGCGAGCCAAATCCGGATATGAAAAAACAAGAGAACTTGATGATAAACTTTTTGGAGATCGGTATGAACTTTAGTCAGGTATTCTCCGGCACAGATGCACACCTGGCGGAATTTGTATGCCGATTCCTGGAAGAGAACGGCGCATTGCTTGAAAAACGGAATAAGGTTGTGGAGGCGCTGCTGCCAAAAGAGTTGGCTGAATCATTAGGTGTTGAAGAACATATTTGCATTTCACCGGAAACCGAAACAAAACAGGATGCTCGTCCTTATCCGGTTCATTTTGGATCTCCCTTACTGGACCGGACATTGGCAATAGCCGGATCAAGACCCTCTTTGGCCAGATGTGAGTTGACATTTTATTATTTGAAAAAAAGCGGTTTTGACCATTTAATCAAAGAACAGTTTACATTCAGCAAATCGATTGGAGAGATATCCTCGGTTGCTGAGTTCAGAACACAATATATCATTTTTACATGCAGATATCTGGCACAAAGTGATGAACAGAAAGAAGGCTTGGTGACGATTCCGCTGCATGAGGAGACGGGTGCTTTTGTTCCGGAATTGGATCAATTGCTGTTACATCAGGAAAAATCTTTTTCAACAAACCGGCAGCAGATTTTTACCAAAAATCGGATCGATCACTTGATGACTTTAGCAAGACCTTATATTTCAGAAGCAGTGGAAGAAAAAACAATCGACTTTCGAAAAAGTATGAACCGGAGATTTTTTCGGGACTCAACCAGCCTTGAAGAATATTATCAGGCATTAACAGAGGAGATGAAACAAAGCTTATCCAGATCAGGTCTTTCGGATCGGGGCCGTGCTGAGCGGGAAGAAAAAATCGCTCTTATTCCCCAGGAACTCGCTCTGAAGAAGAAGGATCTTCTTACCAAATACAGCATTAAAGTAAATGTGTCACTTTCCGCTGTTATGATCGTGACGACACCGGCAGTTCGTATTCATTTCAGTACCAAGGCGGGCAATGTAAAAAAAATGATCCCCATGACCTACAATCCGATCTCCAAACTCATCGATCCCCTTGTATGCGAATCCTGCAAGAGAAGCATGTATCGAATCGGATTTTGTAAAAATATGCATCTGATCTGCACAAATTGTCATGCTGACAAATGTAGTCGCTGTGATGAGAATTATTAACTGTGCCTTTGAATATCCGCTTATCTTTGCTGATTCCGGAAATAATCAACGATTATTTTCCATGCAAAATCCAGATTCCATTCCAGTTTGAAGGAGGAGGGGATTGAATGAATTGTTTGCATCTTTCCAGAAAAATCTGGCATGGAGGATCATCAATAATCCCCTTTCGAAAGAATTCAGAAGCCTGGGTGAATTTTTTTTGATCGTATAGCTCCCTTCCCTCACAGAAATAGCTTTCGGCTATGGATAATGGAATGCGGCCCTCGCCAATCACCTCAAAAATCTGGATGGGCTTGGTTTTCCCTTTTACCCGAACGTGATCGATCAATCTTGTTGTAAAATGATCCTTGATCTCCTCATGGGTGGAACCGGTGATCAGGATGCCTGCACCATAGTATTTGGTCAGGTTTTCAATGCGGGATGCGACATTCACTCCATCACCGATCACGGTGAAGTCCATACGCCTTTCAGATCCGATATTGCCGGAGATTACCTCTCCGGTACAGATTCCAATACCGATATTAATCGGTTTTCCCCCGTGTTTTTTTTTGGCGGCATTAAAGGCATTCAGATTTTGCCTCATTTGCAGTGCGGTCCGGACCGCACGGATGGTATCATCCTCTTTTGTATAGGGGACACCAAAAACCGACATGATTCCATCCCCGATGAATTTATCCAGTACGCCTTTGTTTTCAAAAATGGCATCCACCATCAGCCGGAAGTATTCATTCAGAAAAGCAACCGTCTGTTCGGCGGTCAGGTTTTCGGTAATACCCGTGAATCCCCGGATATCGGAAAACATAATGGTCGCTTTGCTTCGAGTGCCACCAAGCCGCTGCTGGACAGGATCATCCAGGATGGATTCGACAATGTCCTTGGCCATATAGCGTATGAGGGTATTTTTCATCCGTTTTTCAGAGGTGATATTTTCAAATATCAGCACGGTTCCCTGACGCTCCTGACGGTGATCCAGGAGAGGAAAAAAATTCAGATTGATATATTGTTCTTCGCAGGAGGGAAGTAAGAGAGGGATATCGTATTCTACAACCGCCATATGATTTGTCATGGCGCGATGGATGGTTGCAACAAGGCTTTTATTACCGGTGTGGATAATCTGTCGAATATCTTGATGGATCATTTGATCCTGCGTTTTATGGAAAAGTGATTCCGCACGCTGATTGACGGTAACAATCAGCCATTGATTGTTGATGGTAATGATACTGTTGGTGATACTGTTTTGAACGCTGGTAAGATAATTTTTCATCTCCAGTGTTCGTCCATATAATTGAGCGTTTTCCAGAGCCACCGATACCTGAGAAACAATTGTCTTCAGCAGCGTTTCATCTTCTTGAACAAACTTACCCTCTTTTTTATTCATGGCTTCCGCAACACCGATGGTTTCCCCATTCCGGTTTATGATGGGAACACAAAGCACTGTTTTGGTGTAAAAACCGGTCTGTTTATCCACGATGGGAAGAAAGCGCGGGTCCTGATATGCGTTGTCGATGTTTACGGTCTGACCTGTCTGTGTGACATAGCCGGCCAGGCCCTTTTCCGCTGGAAACCGGATTTCCGTTAATTCAGATTGCTGGGCAACCTTGGACCACAGTTCATTGGATTTTGGATCGATGAGGAAAAGAGAGCTTCGTTCCGCATTCAGAATCTCTGAAATTTTATCGACAATTTTTACAAAAAGCGTATCCAGATCCAGTGTGTGGGCGATTGACAGGGAGATATCAAAAAGAATCGCCATTTTTTCATGGTCTTCCAGTAATTTTCGATACAGGTTATGATTTTCAACAGAAATGGCGCTCTGATAACTGAATGCCTTGAATAAGGTTTCATCTATTTTTTGAAAGCGCCCTCCTTTTTTATTCAAAACCTGAATGACACCGAGCAGCTCTCCCTGCAAGTTTTTCAAAGGCCCACAGAGAATATTGCGGGTTCGAAAACCGATCTGCTGATCAATGGAGGTATCAAAGCGGCTGTCTGAATAGGCATCCGCGATATTCAGAATCTTTTCATGTTTTGCTACCCATCCGGCAATCCCCTTGCCGATCGGGACGCGTAATTCTTTTTGTTTCACTCCCTCTGCAAACATTGCCCATAAATCGCCTGAGAATTTATCCACCAGAAACAGGGTTGCACGCTCTGCGTTCATGACCTTGCTTGCGGTTGTAATAATCCGTTCAATCTGCTGCTCCATGCTGATTCGAAGGCTGATGATTTCATTCATATCCATGAATTCACAGATATATTGTAATGAAATTTCCGCTTTTCTTTTTTTGATTACAGACTGCTGATAGCGGTAATTGGCCTGCCTTAAACGGTTGGTGACGAGTTCCAAAAAATTCAGGGCAAGTGTCGGGGAAATCTGTAAAAGTTTTTTAAAATCATTGTATTTGATTTTCAGAAGATAGGATTTCTGAAGGGTTCTTACAGAGGCAATTCTTTTCCCATCACTGAAGTAACCCATTTCACCAATACAGTCCGAAGATTCAATCCTGCCCAGAAGAACTTCTTCCCCATATTCATCTTTTCGAAACACCTCGGCCAATCCTTCAATCAGGACATAAAAGCAATCTCCGGGCTGATCCTGGGTGATAAATTCCTGATGGGGTTCAAGGGTAATTTCAAAGGCACATTCGCGAAGAGCCAGCAAGTCATTGCCATTGAGATTTGAAAAAATTTCACATTGCTGAAGTCGGTCCAGACGCTGCTGAAGAATTGCCTTTTGCAGGGCATCCTGGGTTATGGTTCCTTCCTGAACCAGTATCTCACCCAAAAGAGGCTTGACATCCGTGTCGGATTTTTTTTTTTGGTCTTTCAGGGCATGCCGGATCTGTTTTGGATCACAGGAAAGGTATTCCCCAATTCTTTTGCTGGTTTTTAATCCATTTGAATTCATATTGATAACATGCCTCAGTTTTTGATGGACAGTTATGGTTCAATATATTGTATCTGCATCACGATGCAGCAGCAGATCATTTCCTGTTGATCAGACAGCACTGAAAACAGGTTATGATTCTTTTCAGAAGGAAATTAATATTATGATAACATCGGATTACAGAACGCATATTACAGGATTTGAAATAAAAATACAATCTTTCCGGAAAGGATGTAGCTCCTTCATAATATCCGGCTGGTTTTATGGCTGGCAGGCACCTGAATGCAGCAGGAATTAACGTATTGACACTTCAAGGCCATGCAAATATATTCATAATCGGAATTCATGAAACCTGAAAATATAATTATGATCGACAATCAATCTGCAGGGGATTTCTGAAATACATCCATCAGACGACAGATGACCAACAGACCGATGCAAGAGGATGATTCAACATGAAAACAAGAATTACAGCGCTCTTCGGGATTCAATACCCCATTCAATGCGGCGGGATGTTATGGCTGGCAACTCCTGAACTGGCAGCAGCGATCAGCAATACAGGGGCCATGGGGAATCTCACATCCGGAAACTATAACACCGGAGATGGGTTGCGGGAGGCCATCGACAAGACAAGGGAGTTGACCGAAAAGCCGTTTATTGTGAATATTACGACCATGCCGTCCATCCGCCTTCCGGTTGATCTTCTGCGGGAGTTTTTTCAGATCTGCTGTGAAAAAAAAGTAACAGCAATCGAGGTTGCCGGCGCACCGGTGGATACCTTTCTCGGGCCCGGATATATTCCCATGGCCAAAGAGGCAGGTGTAAAAATACTGCACAAGGTTGGGACAGTTAAGCATGCGATCCACGCCCAGAAGATCGGTTATGATGCGGTTACGGTTGCCGGATTTGAGGAAGGGGGATTTCCCCATAAGGACAATGTATCCACGATCGTACTGGTTCCCAAGGTTGTTGAGGAGATCGATATTCCGGTCCTGGTTGCTGGCGGTATGGCAGACGGAAAGAGCCTTGCTGCTGCGCTGGCTTTGGGAGCAGATGGCATCATGATGGCCACACGGTTCCTGGCAACAAAGGAAAGCAATGTGCATCCGAATATCTATGAGACGTTAATCAAGGCAAATGAATATGATACTTCTTTGAATCTACAGTCCCTTCTCAGCGGATTCGGGTTACAGGTTCGTGCGCTTCGAAATGAGATTATCCGGAAA
>PNOB01000009.1:0-22500 GCA_013824585.1 Desulfobacterium sp.
ATCAACTGCCTTCATCAGTATGGGTATCACGGGGCATCTTTACCGCGGATTCTTGAGGAAGCCGGGGTTTCAAGGGGAGCGTGGAGTCATCATTTTAAAACCAAAAAAGAACTGATTGCCGAGGCTGCACGGGAATCCCTGTTTAAATCCTCTGTTCAGCAGGCAGTTGAGATCGGTCCGGATTTTCTGAGAAAAGAACAACTGCCTGAACTGTTCGATTATATCTGGAGTAACTTCTACCAGGGAAAGGTAAGAGATATCTGGGTGGAACTGACCGTGGCATGCAGAGCCGATTCTGAACTCAGGAAATTACTGGTTCCGGTTTTTGATGAATTTGTCGAATCTCTCGATGCACTTTGGCGAAAATATTTTCAGTCAAACAAGCAGCATGATATTCCGGTTGAAAGAATTTTGAACCTGACACTGTATGTCATCGGTGGTATGGGACTGCAATCCATTCTTCATGACAACCCCGATTATTACAAATCTCTCAGGGGTCTGTGGACCCAGATGATCCTTCCGATGCTTGAGATTAAAGCTGAAATTTAGCGGGTTTTTCATGTTTCACCAGGCTTAAAAAGTCAATCCTCTGAGCGTCCTTTTTGATATGTCAAACCATAATTCAGGATATTCCAACGATCACAATCGAGCAGATCGAATTATCATTTATTCAGCCAAACAAGGGGGATCATGTTGCGCTGATGGGGATCGGGAGCGGATTTAAACTGCTCGATAATGAGTGTTACCTGGTAAGATGGCTATGCATTCTGTATGGGCGCGTTTATGTACTCTATGTGGGAGCGGCATCTTGCCGCGATATTTGCGTTTTAAATGATCGCAGTTCGTGGCTGGAAACCGCTCCCACAATAATCCGAATGTTCAATGTAAAAAGGACCTATTAGCCTACAGCAGCAGATTGACCAGATCCATCCAGAAGTCCGATACATCCGCGTCCGATGGGTTTTCCGGTTCCCGATAACTCTGGACCGGATTTCCGTTTAAGACATCATTGATAAAATCTCCCACATCAACCCCGGTATTCAGATATTCGGTTCCGGTAAATTCCACGATGGTCGTACAGTGGCTTTCATTCATATCCCGGAAATATGGAATATAGTAGCTCAGATTGTTATACTGATCATAGGTCGCCACCAGATTGTCAATATCCTCAGACCAGAGATCCAGTATTTGTTCCACCTGGGCAGGATCACTTTCATCAAGATCATAGAATCTTGCATAGGAATATCCTGAAAAATTGGTATCCCGTGTGAACATTGTAATGGCAAGGGGGTCATTCGGATAGGCATTGGCCAGAAGGGTATGAATCTGACCGAAATCACCGGTAATATCCACACCCGGAAAATCCGCCTGCAGTTTGCCGATCAGGTAATCGGTATTCCATTCCTGGCTGATTTTCTGATGAAGACGGTACTGGTTGTCCTCATCGCTGGTAGCGGAGAAAATCGGACCCGAATCGTTCAGCATATAAGCTTTTTTAGGTAAAAGCCTTTTCCGGAAAAAATGGTAATTGGTCAATGTTCCCACTCCGCCTGCACTGGACCCGGTTATCATGAGTTTGTCGATTTTGGGGAACGCCTGCTTCAGGTATTGAATGACCGCTTCGATGTTGGTAGCTCCCACATGATGGTAGGTGATGGACTCTCCGGTTTCATCATCCGTGTATGTCGCAATCCGGTTGCCGGAGTGAACATCGCCGGTGCAATATGGGATAAACACCTTGTTCCAATTGGAAGTCTGAACATTATCCCCTGCCGGGTGATTTCTGAGAATCAAAGGAGAGATGGCAGCATTAACGCTTCCGCCTTCGATGTTCGGATCAAGATAATCACCAAGGTTCATGAAGTTGTCCGGAATTCCGTTCGGATTTGCCGCGCCCCGGATACCGGCCTGGCCCGTGCAACTGGGATAATCCCAGCACGCACCGCCCGGTTCCAGGTAAACAATCAGATCATCGGTGTATCCAAACAGCCAGTTCCAGAAACCAGTCGATTTCATGATAAAAATTTTATATTGTGAGTCGTTGCCGCATACAGCGCCGGGAATATCAACCTTATTCCAATACCCCCAGACTGCGGATGTAAGGGTATCCAGAAGCGGATGTCCCTGGGAGTCACGCTGTTCTGATTCTTCGTCATCTGTTTCTGTTAAGGGGCCATAGATGGCCTCGTAATCCTCCTGGGTCATTCCGCCGGTTTGAAGCCTCAACTGGTCCAGATCCTGCTCCGTCATATCGGCAGGAGACATGGAAAGCAGTTCCTGTACCGATCTGAGTTGATTATCCGTTGTTACCTCATCAGATCCATCCATTTTTGAATCGGATCCGGAACAGGAAATAAATACCAGGAAAAAGAGCAGCAAGGGGATGGACAATAAGATGTTTCGATGAATTGGAAATCGCATGGGCACCTCCTTAAAACAGTTTAGGGTTACAGAAGAAATCAATGAAACGATCACTGATAGCCAAAACTGAAAACCACCTGAAAAAGACGATGGATTGCAGTCACAGAAAGCACAATCCGATTGTTATATCAATCCCGATAACTTCGAGTTGTGTTAACTTGTTTTGATTTAAGAAGATTTAAAAAAAGTTTAACGATGTTAAATTTAACTACGTTTATTTTTAAAAAAAGTCAAACAATTTTTTTTCAATCTCTGAATTATCATGCCGAACCTGATCCGGCATCCAGTGTTTACTCAACGATTTTAATTATACCCTTTGGCAACAGCAGCATAAATCTCTGTAAAGCTTTCGATGCCGGCCTCCAGATTCTCGATAATATCGTTAGCCAGAGCCCCGATTTGTACCCCGTGAAATTTTGGCACAAAAAAAGGCTTACGAAAGATTCGTAAGCCATTGATATTTTTGGTCGGGGCGAGAAGATTTGAACTTCCGACCCCTTGAACCCCATTCAAGTGCGCTACCAGACTGCGCCACGCCCCGACACAAGGATCTTTAATTATCAACAGCCGGTATAGATGTCAAGGTTTTCATGCGGGTATTGTAAATTACTTTTTTTAGGGGTGTCCGTTCCATGATAAGATCGATTATTATATGTTTTAACATGCACAAAAAAAAATTCAGGATGGACATTTTTACAAATTGTTTATACATCCATTATGACATTCCATTTGATTGACATGATGTTATGTATAAGTCTCGATCTCACACGGACGAATTGAAAATATATGGAAAATGCGGAAATACAAAGAGTCTTTCCCTCAGCGTTACAGCCAGGAGACATGGTAGGTATTGTCGCACCTGCAGGTGCTTTTGACCACATGAAACTGCATCGAGGGATTTCTGTATTAGAACAGATGGGATTTAAGGTTTTTACACCCAAGGGATTATTCGAAAAGGAGGATTATCTTGCAGGGTCTGATGAGCATAGAGCCCATTTGCTGAACCATCTTTTTCAGGAGCCATCAATAAAAGCCGTGATATGTGCAAGGGGTGGATTCGGTTCCATACGGATTATGTCTTTATTGGATTATGAAATCATCCGGGAAAGCCAGAAGATTTTTTTGGGGTTCAGCGATATTACGGCTTTATTGTCCGTTTTTGAGACACGTTGCGGCCTGATCAGTTTTCATGGCCCCATGATCACCAGCCTTGCGGATGCAGATAAAGAGTCCATGGATGCAATGTACAGAGCCCTCACGTCAAATCGAAAGTTGACCATCAAGCCTGCCAAGGGGTTGACCCTCAAGCCAGGTGTAAGCGCCGGAATCGTTACCGGAGGAAATCTGGCAACACTTTGCCACCTGGTTGGGACTCCATTTGAACCGGATCTGGCAGGACATATTCTGGTGCTGGAGGATATCGGCGAACCCCATTATAAAATCGACAGAATGCTGATTCAGATGAAGCTTGCCGGTTGTTTCAACAAACTGGCCGGTCTTGCCCTGGGTTCTTTTGAAAATTGCGGAACGCTGGAAGGGGTTTATCGGATTGTGGAAAGAATTTTTAAAGAATTTACTTTTCCCGTGTTAGCTGGATTTGAAATCGGGCATGGCAAGACCAATATAACATTTCCGGTCGGGTTGAAAGCCACACTGGATGCGGATAACCATATGCTGATCTATCATTCTCCTGCAATAAAATGATGCGTGTTGGGATTCATTCAGGTAAACATATGATGAAGTCCGTTGATGCATTAATGAAAACTGCTGTTGAGGAAGGGATTTTTCCCGGCGGAGTTCTACTGGTCGAAAGGAAAGAGGAGATTCTGTTTCATGGAGCTTACGGAAAGGCGGATATTTTTACCGGCAAAGATGTAACAATGAATACCGTGTTTGATCTGGCGTCATTGACCAAACCGCTGGCAACCACATTGTCCATCATGAAGCTGGAAGAACAGCAGAAGCTGTCGCTGGATCAGACTCTTGGAGAGATTATTGAACATTTCAGGGGAAAGGATTCGGCTGCAATAACGGTCAGGCATTTGTTGAATCATACTTCCGGGTTACCGGATTATAAGCCATATTTTGAACAGGTAAGATCAATACCTGAGCAGGAAAGAAAAAGGAAATTCCGGGAGCTGTTGTTTAATGAGAAGTTGGTGTGTCCCATTGGCGTGAAGACCCTGTACAGCGATATCGGATTTATGATTTTATCCTGGATTATTGAAAGGGTTTCCGGTAAACGGCTGGATTATTTTGTCAGGGATGAAATCTATGAACCATCAGGTCTTCAAGAGCTTTTTTTTATTGATCTTGATCTCATGGGTAAAAAGGTTCATAATCCGTCTGTACAATTTGCTGCAACGGAAAATTGTCCGTGGAGGAAAAAGGTCATCATCGGTGAGGTACATGATGATAATGCTTTTGTTGTTGGCGGTGTGGATGGACATGCCGGTCTGTTTGGGACAGCAAGAGAGGTGGGACGACTGCTGATGATGTTGCAGAGGCGATTTCATGGACATCTGACTGGATGGGTTCTGGATTCAAAAACAATCCGGAAATATTTTGAAAAACCTGAAAGAGATGCCCGGGCATTGGGTTTTGATACCCCCAGTACCGTCGATTCAAGTTGTGGTCATTATTTTTCCGAAAGAACAGTTGGTCATCTTGGTTTCACAGGAACCTCTTTTTGGATGGATCTGGAAAAAGAGATTAATGTGGTTTTTCTGACAAATCGGGTGCACCCTTCACGGGAAAATATCAGGATACGGGCATTTCGGCCGATAGTTCATGATATGGTCATGAAAAATATTTAATATCGATTATTTAATCATTTTTCTCCTTGTAATAAAAAGCTATTTTTGGTAGCGATGCCTTAATGAAACGATAATCGAAATCTCATGGGAGATATTCTTCATAATTAAACTTACAGAAAAAATTTAACCAATCGAAAAGCACGTAAACATGTGCAGAAATGAGGTGTCATGAATTCATTTATGGATTCTGTTCTGGGTTTATTTTCAAACGACCTGGCAATTGATTTGGGAACTGCAAACACACTGGTCTATGTCAAAGGGAAAGGCATTGTATTGAGCGAACCATCTGTTGTGGCAGTCCGGACAGATAATCGTTATAAAAACAAAGTTCTTGCTGTTGGGCTTGAAGCCAAAAAAATGCTGGGGAGGACTCCGGGCAATATTGTTGCCATCCGTCCCATGAGAGATGGCGTGATCGCTGACTTTGAAGTAACCGAGGCGATGCTCAAGCACTTTATTCGTAAAGTTCATAACCGCAGAACATTTGTCCGTCCACGTATTATCATTGCGGTACCTTCCGGGATTACACAGGTTGAAAAACGCGCTGTGAAAGAATCGGCGGAATCAGCCGGAGCCAGGGAAGTGTTCTTACTCGAAGAACCCATGGCAGCCGCTATCGGTGCCGGCCTCCCGATTACGGAACCGACCTGTAGCATGGTGGTTGATATTGGTGGCGGTACAACAGAGGTTGCGGTGATTTCTCTGGCTGGAATCGTATACAGTTGCTCTCTTCGTGTCGCAGGTGACAAAATGGATGCAGCTATCGCTCAATATATCAAACGCAAGTACAATCTTCTGATTGGTGAAAGAACCGCGGAAATCATAAAAACAACCATCGGGAATGCCTATCCAGATGCCCAGAATCTAGAAACCATAGAAGTAAAAGGCAGGGATCTTGTTTCCGGTATTCCAAAAATTCTTGCTATTGATTCTGAAGAGATTCGCGTGGCAATATCAGAGCAGATCGATGCCATTGTTGAAACTGTCAAAATTGCTCTTGAACAAACTCCACCGGAACTGGCTGCTGATATCGTCGATAGCGGAATCGTGCTAACTGGAGGTGGAGCTTTATTGAAGAACCTCGATAAACTATTGCGGGAAGAGACCGGACTGCCCATTACGGTTACAGATGATCCGTTGTCAACGGTTGCATTGGGATCAGGGATGGCCCTCGATAGTATTGACATACTAAGACAGGTCATGATTCGATAATTTCATGTTTTCAAGAAGAATGGTGTTAGCCATTGCAAGTGCTTTTATTATTTTCTGTTCTGCTATTCTGATCTCTGTTTCAGACAGACATCCGGATGCAACAGAAGGAATCAGCAGTGTGCCCATTTCCATAATTTCACCTTTTCAGGATGCAGTCACCGGTTCGATTGCTTTTATAACGGGTATTTGGAGACATTATTTTGATCTTGTTTCAACAGCTAAAGAAAATGATGCACTGAAAAAAATGTTGAGTCAGGCTGTTGAAAAAAAAAACCAGTGTATTGAGATAGAGTTGTCCAACCAGCGACTTCGAAAATTTCTGGACTTTCAAAAAACCCGAATGATTCAGACTGTCTCAGCCGAAGTGATTGGGAAGGACCCTTCTCCCTGGTCCAAAACTGTAATAATCGATAAGGGTAAGTCTGAGGGAATCCGAAAAGGATGCCCGGTTGTCGTTCCCGAAGGTATAACGGGTCAGGTGGTGTCTGTTTCCACCTATTATTCAAAGGTTTTACTGATTATTGATCGAAACAGCGCAGTCGATGCATTGGTTCAGAGGTCACGTGCCAGAGGGATCATACGGGGAATGTCGTCTGAAGACTGTACTTTTCATTATGTTTTACGAAAAAATGATATCCGGGTCGGCGATGAAGTGGTTTCGTCAGGAATCGACGGAGTTTATCCTAAAGGACTGAGAATCGGGTACGTTTCAGGGGTCATTCGTCGTAACTCCGGAATGTTTCAAGAGGTTGATGTGACTCCTCATGTGGATTTTGAAAAGTTAGAAGAGGTCATCGTTTTTATAACACCTGCTGAGTATGAACTTGAAATGCCGTGATTCAGTATATTGTATATTCATGCATCTGTATTTTTTTAATTATCCTCAAAACCGCTGTTTTATCGAATTTCGCCTTATTCAATAATTTTTATGACATCCTGCTCCCTGTAGTTTTATATCTGGGACTTTTTCGGCCGCTTTCCCAAGGGCTTCCATTGATCTTTTTCTATGGTTTTTGCATGGATTCGATGACAGGGGGACTATTTGGTTTTTATATCTTGGTGTATTTTTTATTGTTTATAGCAATGAGATGGACAGTTCAGTTTCTGCATGCGCGGAGTTTTTTATTAAAGCCGTTCATTGTGTTGGTTGGTGTGTTGATTGAGAATCTGATCTTGTTTTTAATATTAGTCCTGTTTCACAGGAACCGGATAGTTTCGGGATCGTTCTTGCATTCTGCCGCAATACAACTTTTATGGGCAGCTGTTACAGGGCCGTTTTTATTGATTGCGATTGACTACACACAAATTCGGTTCAGCGATTGGTCTGAGGAAAGGGTTTCCAGAGAAAAGAAAATGGATCATCAACGCGATCGGATATTTTGATCTTCTGATCAGCGTTAATCATGAATACAGGTGTGTTTTTGGGAAGTTTTTATAAAACAGCGGATGCAGGTTGGTATAAACAGCGCTTGAGTGGCTTGATGTACTTTCTGTTTCTATCTTTTACCATTCTAATGATTCGATTATTTTACCTTCAAATCATTGAAGGAGAGGAATACCGAAGACTTTCGGAAAACAATTGTATCCGTCTGCAAAGTATTGATGCACCGAGGGGGCTCATTTTTGATAGAAACCGTAATCTTCTGGTGGATAACAGTCCGTCGTTCGATTTGAGCATTATTGTTCGAGATGCAAAACCATTGAAAGATACGATCGAAAGATTAGCGCAATATATCAATACCCCTAAAGAAGAGCTGATGAATATCATCAACAGTAAAAAGGGGCTGGCTTCTTACAAACCAGTGCTACTGAAGTCCAATATGGGATGGGAGCTGCTTGCTGCAATCGAAGTTCATCTGTTCGATCTGCCAGGTGTTATCGTGGAAATAAAGCCTCGGCGTTACTATATCCGAAACAAGATCGCCTCTCATCTGTTAGGGTATCTAGGGCAGATCAGCCCTGATGAATTAAAATCAGGCAAATATCTATCTGCAAGGCAGGGGGATTTTATTGGAAAGTTCGGGATTGAAAAATCGTTTCAGAATTACCTCAGTGGAAATCGAGGTGGCAGACAGGTGGAAGTGAATGCAGTCGGCCAGGTTGTTCGTGTTTTGGAAACCGTGAATGCAGTGCCTGGGCATAATATATACCTTACCATAGATTATGCTTTACAGGAAAAAGCAGAAAGCCTCTTGCAGGGGGTCGCTGGTGCAGCGGTTGCTATGGATCCTTCCACAGGACAGATCCTTGCTATGGTAAGCAGTCCTTCTTTTGATCAAAATTCTTTTGTCACAGGCATATCGCATGAGAATTGGAATTCACTGATAAAAAATCCTATGCGACCAATGGAGAACAAGGCCATTCAAGGGGAGTATCCACCAGCGTCAACCTATAAGATCGTAACTGCAATTGCCGGCCTGGAAGAGGGAGTAGTTGATCAAAATACTACTTTTTTCTGTCCGGGATATCATCAATTCGGTAATCGTGTTTTTCGTTGCTGGAAAAAGGGTGGGCATGGAAATGTGGATATCATCAAAGCGCTCGCTCAGTCGTGTGATGTTTATTTCTACCAGGTCGGTGAAAGATTAGGGGTCGACCGGCTTGCATGGTATGCAAAGGCATGTGGACTTGGTGTTCCGACAGGCATTGATCTTGATCATGAAGGAGCAGGGCTGGTGCCGTCTTCTCTATGGAAAAAAGAGAAAATCGGTGTTGCATGGCAAAAAGGGGAAACCTTGTCCATAGCGATTGGACAAGGATATAATCTTGCCACACCTCTTCAGATGTTATCGCTTACGGCAGCCGTTGCCAATGGTGGAAAACTCCTCAGACCGGTTGTTCTGCATTCAATCGAAACAGTTGAGGGAGATATCATAAAAATACCCCAACAAGAGCAGATTGGTGTGATACCTGTCCGAAAACAAACGCTTGAAATCGTGAAAAGAGGGCTTTGGGAGGTTGTAAATACTCGAGGTGGAACAGCATGGATTGCCCATGTTGATGGCCTGAATATAGCCGGAAAGACCGGAACAGCTCAGGTAGTCGGTCGAAAAAAGGGAGATCCGGAAAATAGAGAGAAGCAAGAAGATTTTATTAAACCTCACGCCTGGTTTGTATCTTATGCTCCGGCGGATGATCCAAAAATTGCGGTTGCTGTTCTTGTGGAACATGGAGAACACGGGTCAAGTGCTGCTGGCCCTGTGGCTAGAGAAATGATAAAAACCTATTTTGGAGAAACAGAAACAGAGAAAAGCAATCAGGTAGCGGTGCAATTGACCCAGTAGTGTAAAGTCATGGTATCGGATCGGCTTTTTTGTCGTGGGGATAAATATTATTGTGTCCATCCAGAAATCAGCTATATAAACAAATCATGGGTGGACAATACAGATGATGGAACAAACAGCATGTTTGATAGAAGGTTAATTCAATATTTCGACTGGTGGCTGATCGGACTGACTTTAATGCTTGGTGCCGTCGGATTTACACTGATTTACAGTGCGGTGAACGCTGGGGATTTTACAATACCAAAAGCCTTATATGGAAAACAGATCGTTTGGTTTGCAATTGGAATGACCGCCATGGTTTGCACCTTTATTTTTAATTACAGGTTTATGGACCAATGGGGAGGGATGATATACCTTATCAGCATCATCCTTCTTGTCTTTGTTCTGATTAACGGAAAACTTGTCAGCGGATCAAGAAGATGGCTTGAAATGGGGCCTCTGACAATTCAACCTTCTGAATTGGTTAAAATCAGCGTAATTTTAATTCTTTCAAAATATTATTCAAAGCGTGCTAGTATTCGAGGCTTTACGCTTAAATACCTTTTAATTCCAATGGTTATTGTTTTTATTCCCTTTTTACTGATTGTGAAACAACCGGACTTGGGAACAGCCCTGCTAATCGTTTTGATTGCTTCGTCTATAACTGTTTATGTGAAAATAGAACGGAAAACCATGATCTGGCTTATCGGATCCGGGGCTGTCCTGGTGTCGTTAGCCTGGTTTTTTCTTTTAAAAACATATCAGAAACAACGTATTTTAACATTCCTGAATCCGGATCGAGATCCATTGGGAGCAGGATACCATATTATTCAATCGAAAATTGCGATTGGATCGGGAATGGTTTTTGGTAAGGGTTTTTTAAAAGGAACTCAGAATGCTTTATCTTTTTTACCGGAACAGCATACAGATTTTATTCTCTCTGTTCTGGCAGAGGAGTGGGGATTTGCCGGAACAGGGATCGTTTTAATCCTTTACATGCTGCTATTGGCTTGGGGGTTGAATATTGCTCATGGTTGCAGAGATACATTCGGCACGATTTTGGCCGTGGGAGTTACGGCAATGTTATTCTGGCAGGTTTTTATCAATGTTGGAATGGTTATGGGGCTTATGCCGGTTGTTGGAGTACCATTGCCTCTAATCAGTTATGGCGGATCGTCGGTAGTAACATCCCTTATTGGTATAGGTATATTAATGAACATCAGTATGCGTCGGTTTATGGTAGAATAGATATGCATACCGACAATTATCCAGACTGAACCTGCTGATAGAAAACAAGCGGCAAAACCTTTTGATCTGATTTGAAATATTTGCTAAGAATTTTTTATTTGGGGGGCATATGGGGAATAAACAGAAAGCAGACTCAATCACCACCTTTTTGGGGACAGAAGCGACCATCGAAGGTGTGATTGAATTTAAAGGAACAATCCGTCTGGATGGCAGAGTAAAAGGCAAAATTCGAAGTGAATGCGGAACCGTAATTATCGGGGAGAAGGCCGTTATCGATGCAGACATTGACGTGGATGTTGCCATTATCATGGGACAGGTCAATGGAGTGATTGATGCAAAGGATCGGATTGAGCTGTATCCTCCTGGTAGTGTTGTCGGTGATATCCAGGCTCCTGTAATTTCCATTGATGCAGGTGTCAAGTTTAATGGCAATTGTGCGATGAAGGCAAGACCCAAGTCCATAGCCGGAAAAATTCCAATCACAGATCCAGTTGAAATGAAAGATTCGAAAATAAAAAATTTTCCAAAAAACCTTTGACAAACATATTATTCAAATGGTAGATGTCTCCTTTGAGAATTGAGCGGGAATCGATACTTTTTTATTTAAAATATTGAAATCCATAATAATTTTGATGGTTGACAGTGGAGGCTTTTAAATGAAATATTCTGGTATTGTCCGGAATTGCAATTCGGTGTTGAAGGTAGTAACTACTGGAGGCGCTTTTCTGTTTGCAGGTGCCTCAACAGCATTTGCTGCTGGAATACAGGTTATTCCAGATTCATCAGTGTTTATTCAGGTCGTTAATTTCATATTTCTCATCTGGGTTCTGAATATCATTCTTTATAAACCCATCCGAAAAATCGTTGCAGAAAGAAAGAGCAAAGTTGAAGGGCTTGAAGGGCGAATAGGCAGTCTGAATCAGGACGCTCTTGAAAAAGATCAAGCATATGGTGCTGGAATTAAGGATGCCAGAACAAAAGGTCTTGCTGAAAAAGATGCAATGATTCAAGCTGCTGAAGAAAAAGAAAAAAAAGTGGTTAGAGAGATTACGGCCAAAGCACAGGCTGACCTATCAGAAATCCGGGAAAAAATAATAGCAGATACTGAGGAAGTCAGAATCGTTTTGCAGAAGGAAGTTGATACCTTTGCGGCTGAAATCGGCCAGAAAATTTTAGGGAGGGCTATATAATGAAAAAAAACCTTTTTTATCAAAAGCAGGTTTTTAATTATTTGCGGATTTTTTTGTTGCTCTCATTGTGTCTGGCTGGTACGGCAATCGCATCCTCACCGGAGCAAGGCGGTGGAAAACATTGGCTCGACACAGATTGGTATCGTGTCATGAATTTTTCGGTATTGATCGGGGCATTGTTTTTTCTTTTACGAAAACCGGTATCTCAGGCACTGAATGGAAGGATCGATGGCATTAAGACTGAGTTGGAAGAACTTGAAGCAAAGAAAAAAGAAGCTGAAAATAAACTGGTCAAATATAATGAACAGATAGCCGCTCTTGAAAAAGAAGCAGAAAAAATTGTGGCTGAATATAAAAGACAGGGAGAGGCTGCACGTGATCGGATAATAGAGGTATCAAAAATGACTGCTGCCAAACTGGAAGAGCAAGCAAAACGAACCATCGAGAACGAATTCAAAAATGCTAAATTAAAGTTGCAGGAAGAAATAATTGAAAAAACGCTGACCAGAGCGGAAAAACTGGTAAAAGATAAGATTACATCTGAAGATCAAAACAGATTGGTCGATGAATATTTAGATAAGGTGGTGGCATAGTGAAAAATTTGGCGATTGCAAGACGTTATGCCAAGGCGCTTATGCTGATTGGCAAAGAGGATGGAAAGGCTGAAAATTATCGGGTTGAGTTAAGCGGCCTTGCCGAATTATTCAATCAGGGGCATGAACTAGGACAGACGATCTGTAATCCATTATACAATGCCGAGGGTAGGAAAAAGGTACTTGAGGTGGTTATTGGAAGACTGAATCTGTCAAAGATCATGAGATCTTTCATGTTGTTGTTGTTTGAAAAGGGGCGTATCGGATTTCTAACAGATATCGATGATTTTTATCAGAAGCTTGCAGATGAGTTGAAGGGGATTGCCCGGGCAAGCGTTATTTCTGCAACCGAGTTGTCTTCAGATGCGGTTGAAAAAATACGTGATTCCCTTTCCAAAATGACAGGGAAAGAGGTTAAGTTGGAGGTTGAAAAAGACACCAGCCTGATTGGCGGTATTGTGACAAAAATCGGGGATCTTGTATTGGATGGCAGTATCAAAACCCAATTGTTAAATATGAGAGAATCATTAAAAAGGGGTGAGAGTGTCTAATGGAAATAAGAGCTGAAGAAATAAGTCAAATTATTAAGGAACAGATTAAGGATTTCGACAAAAAGGTCGAGCTCAGCGAGACCGGTGTAGTTTTGTCGGTTGGTGATGGTATTGCCAGGGTATATGGTCTGGAAAAAGTCATGACAATGGAGCTTGTTGAATTTCCTGGTAATGTTCTCGGACTTGTACTCAACCTCGAAGAGGACAATGTGGGTGTTGCTCTTATGGGCGATGACATCCATATTAAAGAGGGTGACATCGTAAAAAGAACCGGACGCATTGCTGAGGTCCCGGTCGGTAAAGAAGTCCTTGGACGTGTTGTGGACACAACAGGTGCTCCACTGGATGGCAAAGGCCCCATTGATGCCAAACAGTTCAGCCGCATTGAGGTTGTTGCACCTGGTGTTATTGCTCGTAAAGGGGTTCACGAACCTTGCTACACCGGACTGAAAGCCGTTGATGCTATGACGCCGGTTGGAAGAGGCCAGCGTGAGCTGATCATTGGTGACCGTCAGATTGGCAAGACAGCTGTTGCCATCGATGCAATTCTTGCGCAGAAAGATAGCAATATCTACTGCATCTATGTCGCCTGTGGTCAGAAGAAATCATCTGTTGCACAGGTCGCTGCTATTTTGGAAAAACACGGTGCCATGGAATACACAACAATCGTAGCAGCTTGTGCGAGTGACCCGGCATCCCTCCAGTATCTTGCTCCTTATGCGGGCACAGCAATGGGTGAATATTTCCGTGATAATGGGATGCATGCTTTGATTGTTTATGACGATCTTTCCAAACAGGCTGCTGCATACCGTCAGGTATCGCTTCTCCTCCGACGTCCTCCAGGGCGTGAAGCATATCCGGGAGATATTTTTTACAACCATTCCCGTCTGCTTGAACGATCCGCTAAGTTGAATGATGAATTGGGCTCAGGGTCTCTTACTGCTCTCCCGATCATCGAAACTCAGGCCGGTGACGTTTCTGCTTTTATTCCTACCAACGTTATTTCCATTACAGACGGTCAGATCTATCTTGAACCGGATCTGTTTTTTTCTGGCATAAGACCAGCCATCAACGTTGGTCTTTCTGTTTCTCGAGTCGGCGGTGCTGCTCAAGAAAAAGCCATGAAACAGGTTGCGGGTACACTCCGTCTGGATATGGCGCAATTCCGTGAATTGGAAGCATTTGCCGCATTCGGTTCCGATCTTGATGCAGGAACACAGGCACAGCTCACAAGAGGTGAGAGACTTATTCAGGTCCTGAAACAGCCTCAATATCGACCGCTGCCGCTGGAAAAACAGGTCTCCATTCTATATGCCGGAACCAAAGGGTATCTGGATAAATATCCTGCTAATGTGGTTGCAAAATATGAAGCAGGCCTTTATTCCTTTATTGAAAACAGGTTCCCTGAACTGTATGCCGGAATTAAGAAAGAGCGAGCCCTGACAAAAGATATTGAAGCTCTTATGAAGAAAGCTCTTGAAGCCTATGACGAAGAATTCAAGGATACGATTAAATAAATTCGCGAATGAACAGCAAGGGTTCGGTCTTTTGTGATTTTCGAACTCATGTCCTATTCGCTCTGGTAAAATAAGGGTAAATCTGTATGCCAACTTTAAAAGAAGTTAAAAAAAAGATCGGTAGTATTAAAAAGACGAAGCAGATTACCAAGGCGATGAACATGGTCGCTGCTTCGAGGCTACGCGGTGCCCAGAACGCCATGGAAGCGTTCAGACCTTTTGCCGGTAAATTTGCGGAGGTTCTCGGTAGTCTGTCAGAAAAAGCAGGTGAGGCTGCAAACCCCCTCCTGACTCCTAAGGAAACTGTTAAGAAAATTCACATTGTCCTCTGTACTTCTGACCGGGGGCTTTGTGGTGGTTTCAACATGAACCTGATTACCACTGCAGCAAGGTTTATGAAGGAAAAGAAGTCGGAAGGAAAAGAGGTCGTCTTTACCAATTTTGGTAAAAAAGGGCGCGATTGGTGTAAAGGCTCAAAATTACATATTGTAAAAGAGCACCTTGGTGTTGTTGGATCATCATTCGCATTTAATGTCGCGACAAACGCTGGAAGAAATTTGATTGATGGTTTCCTGTCCGGTGAGTGGGATGAAGTATATATTGTTTGGTCAAATTTTATCAGTATGGGGAAACAGGTTCCGGTTCTACAAAAAATCCTTCCAATTCCACCAATTGAATCCGATCAGGGAGAAGATATAAACGCACCCTATCAGGCAGAGCACATCTGCGAACCATCACCGGATGAATTGATGGGCAAAATGTTACCGCGAAATGTTTTTATTCAAATTCACAGTGGGTTGCTTGAGACATCAACCAGTGAGCATGCTGCACGTATGATGGCTATGGACAATGCATCCAAGGCCTGTAATGATATGATTAACGAATTGACACTTTTGTATAATAAGGCCCGGCAGGCGGCTATTACAGCCGACCTGATGGATATTGTCGGCGGAGCCGAGGCTCTTAAAGGATAAACCTGAATAATTAGTACTAGCGATTTATAGGAGGTCTATAAATGGGAGAGAATATTGGTAAAGTTGTACAGGTTATGGGGCCTGTAATTGACGTTGAATTTGAGCCGGGTAAACTGCCAGCGATCCTTTCTGCGCTGACGCTGACCAACCCTTCGATTAATGATGAACCGAATAATTTGGTTACAGAAGTAGCACAGCATCTCGGTGATAACGTTGTTCGAACCGTTGCCATGGATGTTACCGATGGTCTGGTTCGTGGAATGGAAGTAAAAGATACAGGAAAACCGATTATGATGCCGGTTGGTGCAGCAGGTCTCGGTCGAGTTTTGAATGTTGTCGGTAAACCAGTTGATGGATTGGGTCCGGTCAGCCAGGAAAAAATGATGCCGATTCATCGACCTGCACCTTTATTCACCGAGCAGGATACAGAAGTTAATGTTCTGGAAACCGGTGTAAAGGTAATTGATCTTCTCGTGCCTTTTCCCAGAGGCGGGAAAATGGGGATGTTCGGTGGCGCTGGTGTTGGGAAAACCGTTATTATGATGGAAATGGTTCACAACATTGCAATGCAGCATGGTGGTATATCCGTATTTGCAGGCGTTGGCGAAAGAACGCGTGAAGGTAACGACCTTTACCATGAAATGAAGGAATCGGGCGTTTTGCCAAAGGCTGCACTGATTTACGGCCAGATGACTGAACCACCCGGCGCGCGTTCCCGTGTTGCGCTTTCCGCATTGACAGCAGCAGAATACTATCGAGATGTTGAAGGTCAGGACGTTCTGATATTTATTGATAATATTTTCCGTTTTACTCAGGCCGGTGCTGAAGTATCCGCTCTTCTCGGACGTATTCCGTCTGCTGTTGGATACCAGCCCACTCTTGCTGTTGACCTTGGTGCTCTTCAAGAGCGAATTACTTCAACTGATAAAGGGTCCATTACTGCTGTTCAATGTGTTTATGTACCTGCTGATGACTTGACAGACCCAGCACCTGCAACAACATTTGCGCATCTTGACGGAACGGTTGTACTATCACGTGGTATTTCAGATAAAGGGATCTATCCTGCGGTGGATCCCCTTGATTCCAGTTCTCGTATTCTGGATGCTGCTTATGTTGGTGAGGAACATTACAATGTTGCTCGACAAGTTCAGCAGATTCTTCAGAAATATAAAGAACTTCAAGATATTATCGCAATTCTTGGTGTCGATGAATTGTCCGATGAAGATAAGATTACAGTTGAGCGTGCGAGACGAATTCAACGATTCCTTTCACAGCCCTTCCATGTAGCTGAAGTGTTTACAGGTTCTCCAGGCAAATATGTAAAAATTGAAGATACTGTCCGTGGTTTCAAAGAAATCTGCGAAGGAAAGCATGATGATTTGCCGGAACAAGCTTTCTATATGGTAGGTTCTGTTGAAGAAGCACGCGAAAAAGCTCAAGCAATGGCAAAAGCATTATAAATAGGGGACAAAGATGGCTGAAAATATCAAACTTGAAATTGTTACCCCAGACAACTTGGTTGTTGATGATGAGGTTCAGATCGTAATGGCTCCCGGAACTGACGGCGAGTTTGGAATCCTGAAAGGACATACGCCATTTTTAACGAGTCTTAAGGTTGGAACGGTTATATATAAGGATACACTCGGAAAGGAAAGACTCGTGTTTGTGAGTGGTGGCTTCGCAGAAGCCTTGCCGGATAAGGTTACGATTCTGGCCGAGTCTGCTGAGAGGAGGCGTGATATCGACCAGGAACGAGCAAAACAAGCTATGGAGAGAGCAGAAAAACGCCTTGCGTCACATGATGAGTCTATCGATTATGTACGAGCCAAAGCTGCGCTGATACGGGCTATGTATCGTCTTAAAGTTACAGGATATATTGTTTAATTATTCTGTTCTTTGATTATATGCAAATACAAAAAGGGTGTGCCTTCAAGGCCTACCCTTTTTTTGTTTAAAGGTGAATTGCAATGAAAAATAAAGGTTATAAAACAGCGGTTATTATTCTGGCGGCGGGCCTTGGGACCAGGATGAAGTCCGATATGGCTAAAGTTCTCCATAAAGTAGGTGAAAAGCCAATGATCAATCATGTGGTGGAGACTGCCACAGGTGTTTCAACAGATAATATTATTGTGGTTACCGGATATCAGTCAGATTTAGTGCGAGAGGCTGTAAAATCAAGTAAGGAGATTCGTTTCGCCTTTCAGGAAAAACAGTTGGGGACTGGGCATGCTGTTCTATGTGCGATGTCTGAATTAAAAGAACATATTGAAAATGTAGTCATTTTGTGTGGTGATGTACCTCTTCTTTTATCTGAAACCGTTTCTCTTTTTATTGAGCATCACAAAACCATGAAAAATGTTCTCACAGTTCTTGCTGTAGCGGTCAACAATCCAACCGGTTACGGTCGAATGATTGTTGATGATCAAGGCGCATTGATCAAGATTGTAGAAGAATCAGATGCCACGAAGGATGAGAAGATTGTAAATCTCATCAATTCAGGTATTTATTGTGTTGATAGGTCTTTTCTTAATCGTGCTCTAAATAAGCTGACGCCAGAAAACGCACAAGGGGAACTTTATCTGACGGATATCATATCCATTGCTTCTAATGAAAAGCTTAAAATCGGGATTTACATCGGACAGGATGCTGACGAGGTTATCGGTGTTAACAGTCTGCATGATCTTCATCAGGCAGACCAGATCTTGTATTGTCGTCAAGGTAAAACTTCTTGACATAAAATGCTTTTGAGGCATATAGTACACAGTAAAATGAGGTGCATAATTGGCTAACGAAGAGATATCCCGGCAATTTGATGTAATTGAGGAAAAAGTTGAAAAATTAATCAAGTCCTGTCAGACCCTTGAAACTGAAAACAAAGAATATAAAATCAGAATAGAGGATTTGGAGCAGGAAGTACGCGACAGAAGCGAGGCTGAAAAACTATATCTTGATCAGAAAGACATGATTCGGGGAAAGATTGATAGCCTCCTTGAGAAATTAAGCAAGTTTAAAGATTCGGAGACATCATAGTGGGTAAATAACTGTAGAGGCAAAGGTAGATCGAATCATTGGATAAAATTATAACCATTGAATTATTTGGGCAACAGTATTCGTTTAAGGCTGAAGATGGTGTGCCAGATGCCAATGAAGTTGCAGATCTGCTGATTCAGGAAGTCGCCAATGTTGAAAAACAACTATCCAAAAACAATCCAAAAATCAGTAAAGTGACCATTCTGACATTGGCGGCACTAAATATTTCAAGTGAATTTATCGATCTGAAACGGAACTATTCTGAACTCATGGAAAAAATATCAGAACGATCGGCTTCTCTGGTGAATATGATTGATGTAAACCTTTAGCTCTCGTTTTTTACACTAATATTCAGACTTTGAAATTTGAAAAGAAATGGGTAGTAAATTTCATCGCGAACATGTTTTCAAGTATAAATATACTATGTTGTTCCAGTCAAAAAATTTCTCTATTGAAAATGGTTTCCCCTGCCATGTACGTGATTGGAAGTTGTTCTTTGTCCCAACACTTTATTGAAAGGGGGTCTTCACTGGTTTTGGTGTGCAAGTTCTGCTCGTACAGAAAAGCCTAAAGAAGCTATAAGACGCCCACTATTGAGCTTTGGCTCAAAGACCTGACAACACGACATTTTGGCGGGGGTCCATTTTCAACATTGTAACAAAGAAGCCTTCAACTTTATCTTCAAAATATCTCTTCAATTTACCATCAGGTAATTCTTTTCAAGATCATCTACAGACCATAATCGTTATTGTCGATATAGGATCGAATTTAACAACCATCCGGAATCGGATGTCAATATAAACCAGGATAAGATTCTTTGTTGGTGTTTTCAACATAGGGTTCTTACCGATTGAGGCGGAGAAAATGTGATGACTGAAATAAGTTGGATTTTTTTTGGAGTTGCCGGCTTTTTTGCAGGGCTCTTATTGTCCTATATTTTTAGAGCGAGGCTGGCATCCAATAAATTAAAAATTGCTGATATTGATGCAGCTAGGATCATTGAGGATGCTGAAAGAAGCGCTGAAACCTTATTAAAGGAATCAGAACTTGAGGCAAAAGATCGTTTGTTAAAAATGAAGAGTGATTTTGATGCAGAAACTCGGGAGACCCGGTCGGAATTAAAAAATCAGGAACGAAGAATTGTTAAGAAAATTGAAGGTGTTGAAAAAAAGCAGGAAAGCTTGGAGGGCCGGGAGAAGGAAATTTTTCAGCGTGAAAAACAATTGGATCATAGGGAAACGGAACTTCATACTAACGAAACAAAATGTGCTGATCAGATGGAGGAACAAAAAAAACAACTTGAAAAAATTTCTGGGATTACTTCTGAGCAGGCAAAAGATTTGTTGATTCGTGCCATGGAAAATGAAGCAAGGTATGAAGGGGCCAGACTGATTAAGCGAATTGAAAGTGAGTCCAAGGAACTTGCTGATAAAAATGCAAAAAAGATCCTTGCAACAGCGATACAGAGATATTCAGGGGATTTTGTTGCAGAACGAACAGTTTCAGTTGTACCCTTGCCAAGTGATGAAATGAAGGGACGAATTATCGGCCGAGAGGGTCGAAATATCAGAGCTCTTGAAGCTGCAACCGGAATTGATTTGATTATTGATGATACGCCGGAAGCAGTGATTTTATCAGGGTTTAATCCTGTGCGCCGAGAAGTTGCCCGACTTTCATTGTTGAAATTGATTGCTGATGGACGCATACATCCGGCAAGGATTGAGGATATTGTCAAATCTGTAACTGATGAGGTGGATTTGACAATTAAAGAAGCGGGAGAGCAGGCTACTTTCGATGTCGGTGTTCATGGGATTAATCCGGAGTTGATCAAGGTTTTGGGGCGGTTAAAATTTAGGACAAGCTATGCACAAAATGTTTTGCAGCACTCCGTGGAGGTTGGTTTTCTCTGCGGTATTATGGCATCCGAACTTGGTTTAAATACAAAACTTGCAAAACGAATGGGGCTTCTTCATGACATCGGAAAAGCTATTGATCATGAAGTTGAAGGACCTCATGCTGTGATTGGCTCAAATTTGGCTAAGAAGTATGGTGAATCTGCACGGGTAGTGCAGGCAATTGCCGCACATCATGAAGATGTGCCACCTAACTCGGTTTACGATTTTTTAGTTCAAGCAGCTGATGGTCTATCCGGCGCAAGACCAGGGGCGCGGAAAGAACTGTTAGAGAATTACGTAAAGCGGTTGGAAGACCTTGAGGAAATTGCATCATCCTTTAAAGGTGTTTCAAACTCATATGCAATTCAGGCAGGGCGGGAACTCCGAGTTATTGTTGAAGGAGATAATATCTCTGATGAAGAAGCGGTTCTTTTAAGTCGTGACATTGTAAAGAAAATCGAAGAAACCCTAACCTTCCCAGGACAGATAAAAGTGGTTGTAATTCGGGAAACACGTGCAATAGAATTTGCCAATAAATAGGAAAACGCATAAAAAATGAGTATTCTTAAATTGTTAGAAGAGCGCGGTTTTATTGAAGGGAAAACCCATGAACAAGAGCTTGCCGATTACTTAGAGCAAGGTCAGGCAACTTGTTATATCGGTTTTGATCCAACGGCCTCTAGCCTTCATGTGGGGAGTCTGGTTCCAATTATGTCTCTTGCCCACATGCAAAGGGCAGGTCACTGTACAATAGCGCTTGTGGGTGGAGGAACCGGATTGGTTGGGGATCCCAGTGGCAAGACAGAGATGAGAAAGCTGTTGACCGATGAAATGATAGAAGAAAATGTTATTGGGATTAAAAAACAGCTCTCCAGGTTTATCGATTTTCAGGAGAACAAAGCCCTATTATTAAATAATGCTGATTGGTTGACCAAGATTAAATATATTCCTTTTCTGCGAGACATTGGTAGACATTTCAGCGTAAATCGGATGGTCAAGACAGAGAGCTATAAAATGCGTCTTGATTCAGAGGAGGGACTAAACTTTATTGAATTTAATTACATGCTGCTCCAGGCTTATGACTTTTTAGAGCTCTATGATCGTCACGAGTGTAGGATTCAGATGGGGGGGAGTGATCAATGGGGAAATATTGTTGCCGGGGTCGAACTCATTCGTAAAATGAGGCAGAAAACGGTATTTGGAATTACTTTCCCGTTGATTACAACAAGTTCCGGTGCAAAAATGGGAAAAACAGCAAAGGGCGCAGTGTGGTTAGATCCAAAACGGACATCCCCTTATGAATATTATCAATTCTGGATAAATACAGATGACACGGATCTGTCCAGATTTATGGCCTTGTTCACGTTCCTCCCCATGGAGGAGATTATCGAAGTCGATCATCTTGAGGGGTCGGATTTGAATTATGCCAAAACAGTCCTTGCTTTTGAGGCAACCAGGCTTGCTCATGGTGAGGAAGCGGCTGTCAAAGCATTTCTTGCTGCCTCAAGTATGTTTGGTTTCCGGTCGACACAAAAAGCTATTTTACCATCCAGCTTGATACCATGTGATGCGAATTTGAGTGATGATGGGTCTGTGCCCTGTACGGTAATGGACCCAAAAATTTTTCGGGAAGGGATCCCTGCCTTTAAATTGTATCATCAGATTGGATTATCTGGCTCTGGTGGAGACGCTAGACGGTTAATTCAGCAAGGTGGTGCATATATAAATGAAAAAAGGCTGGAATCATTTGATTATTTAATTTCGGAAGCAGATTTTTGTGATGGAGGAAT